>JAYUFP010000769.1:0-3776 GCA_043738665.1 Isosphaeraceae bacterium | reverse complement strand
CCGGCAGCAAGGGTGCCCGACGTGTCAAAGCCATTGTTGGCGATCACGTTGTACTGCGACGGGATGAGTCCCCCGACATGGTTGTTCGACGTCCCGATTCGGATGCCCCCTCCAAGGTTTCCCGGCTGGGCGGAGAAGTGGGGCTGGAGATTCGCGGCATTCGTGATCGAAACGGGATCGTTTGAAAAATATCGCCCACTGCTTGGGTCGGGAAGTGCGCCGATACTGTTGCCCCAGATCCAGTTTCCTTGCGCGTCAAACTGTGGCGTGGACTGACCGCCGGTCGTCGTCGGGTTTTCAATCGAAATCCCAACCCCGCTGAACCCTGTGATGATCAGGCCGAAGACCTGGCAATTGGGCGCTGTGATGTCCAGGCCGTCATAGCCCGAACCGACCAGTCCGATCCCGTCGATTCTCACGATGGGCTTCTGTGTGTTGAATTCGGTGTTGCCGGAAGCGTTGGGGAAGGAAAGAGGCTGCGAGTTGAAATTCGGGCCGGTGGAATATCCACGGATATTCACCGGCTCGGTGATCGTGGGCAAAGGCGTGCCCGCGACGTGAATCGTCGTGGCCCCCGAAGCGAGGTTGAAGACGATGTTATTAGGGTTGGGCGGCGCGGCAGGTGTCGACACCGATACCGTTCCCGAGACCAGCTTGGGCACGTTCGTGTCGGTCAGCGGGTTGTAAAGGAGCGTGCCGTTGGAGATTTCGATCGCCTCGCGAAGCGAGATGTTCGAGAACGTGGGGTCGATCGTGTCGGCATTCGTGTTGACCTGGATCGTCAACGAGAGGAGCGTCCGTTCCTCCAGCAATTCGGCGAGGGGCCGGCGTCGGCGACGGGCTTCAGGCCGACGGGCGAGTGAGGAAGCGGGGGCCGAAAGGGCGGCGCGGAGTCTTCGGAGCTTGCTCATACCATCCTCTAGCGGTTTCGAGGCGGCGCGGGTGAGTCCCTCCTCGACCGGACCCGCGCGGACCGGTCGCGCCACGGGTCGGCTTCGGGCCGCTCGGCTGTTGCAACCATAGAACACGTCGGAATGTTTTCGAACCGAGGTCGAGGCGGGGAGACACGCGGCTCGAATCGTCGGACGTACACGGTTACAATCAGCAACATCGAAACGATGAGAAGTCGAACCGAGGGGGGGCGTGCGGATGCCGGGTTTCATGCTGTGCGTGTGGGTTTCACTGGCCGCCGCCGCCGTGGCGGAGCTGCCCCCCAAAGTCGTCGACCCCCGCTTGGTCCTCGAACGCTTCGCCGCCGACCCGGAGATCGTCACGCCCACCGGCCTGACCGTCGATGCAAAGGGCCGCGTCCTCGTCATCGAGAGCCACACGCACTTCCGTCCCGAAAACTACAAAGGCCCCAAAGCGGACCGCATCCGCCTGCTCGAAGACACCGACGGCGACGGCAAGGCCGACACGTTCTCGACGTTCTACGAAGGCACCACTCACACGATGGGTCTGGGCTTCCACCCGGCCGACCCCGGGCTCCTCTTCGTCGCGACCCGGAAGGAAATCTTCGTCCTCCGCGACAAGGACGGCGACGGCAAGGCGGACAGCCCCAAGGTCACGATCGCGAAGCTCGAAACTCTTGGCGACTACCCCCACAACGGGCTCTCAGGGTTCGCGTTCGACTCCGATGGCCGCGTCTATTTCGGCCTCGGGGAGAATCTTGGCGCTGACTACACGCTTGTCGGCAGCGACCGCAAGACCCTTACCGGAGGTGGCGAAGGGGGAAACATTTACCGCTGCAAGCCCGACGGCACCGGCCTGGAACGCTTCGCCACCGGGTTCTGGAACCCCTTCCACCTCGCCTTCGACACGTTCGGCAGGCTCTTCGCGGTCGATAACGACCCCGATAGCCGGCCGCCTTGCCGGCTCTTGCACATCGTCCAGGACGGCGATTACGGCTACCGTTTCCGCAACGGGCGCAAAGGTTTGCACCCGTTCACGGCTTGGAACGGCGAACTGCCCGGAACGTTGCCGATGGTCGCCGGGACCGGAGAAGCGCCTTCGGGCTTGATCGTGTACGAATCGGACAATCTCCCGAGCGACTACCGCGGCGACATCTTATCGACCTCATGGGGCGACCACCGGGTCGAACGGTTCAAGCTCAAACCCAAGGGGGCGTCGTTCGAGTCAAAAGCCGAGACGATCGTGACCGGCGGCGAAAACTTCCGCCCTGTCGCAATCGCGACGGCCCCGGACGGTTCGATTTACTTCAGTGACTGGGTGGATAAGTCGTACTCGGTGCATGGCAAGGGGGCGGTCTGGCATCTGAGGGCGAAAGACGCGCCGAAACGGGTCGAGCCGAAGGATGATGTGGCGGCGCTCAGCCACCCGGATCGACAGATCCGCGTAGCGGCGGCACTCAGGCTTGCGAAGTCGCCCGTGGGAGCCCATAAAATTATCACCGCTTTCTCCACGGAGCCCGATCCGCGTGCCCAGGCCGCACTGATTGATATCGTGGACCGAAGTTCCTTGAGCGAAGGATCGGCGCATCTGGCTCAGTTCGAAAGCAGTCAAGACATTCGAGCGATGGTCCTCCGAAAGACAAGTCCATACACGCTGGTCATCGGACACTTGGGAACGCTCACCGATTCCATGGCCCCATTGGCCTTGTCCGAGGATCTGCGTCGATCCGGATATCTCCCGCCTTGGCCGGAGGGGCGAGAACATTCACCCGAATCTAAGGCGGCAAGACAAGCGGAAGCCGCACGGTTGGGGGAGATGTGGAATCGATTTGCGTCAGACCCTGATCCATTTATCCGTCTCGCCATGCGTATCCGGATGAGGAACAATCAGGGATTTCTTGAAGAGTCTTTTCGTAAAGGCACCCCGGCAAGCCGCCTCCAAGCCGTGCTGGCCCTCCGCGAACGCGGGGCGAAACCAGAAGTTGTCCTGCCTCAAGCTCTCAGCGACCCCGACCCTCAAGTCCAGTTTGTCGCCATCGAGTGGATCGGTGACGAGAAGCTGGTCGAATACCGCAACGACTTACGTAAAAACCTCGCCACCAATGCTGCCACGCGACAGATCTTCGAAGCGAACCTCGCGGCGCTCGAACGGCTTGACGGCAACTTCCGCGATTCGAGAACCGAATGGGCGGGCGAGAACTACGTGGCCGACCTGATCGCCAATTCCAAAATTCCGAACGCTGTGCTTGTCCGAGCCCTGAGGATGATCCGCTCCGACCACCCGGCCATCACGGACGAACGAGTCCGCGGTTGGCTCGAATCGGCCGACTCGTCCGTGCGGATCGAAGCCGTCAAAACACTCCGCGAGAGCACGCTGCCCGGTCGGTTCGAACAACTCGCGAAGCTCGCCGCCAACCCGAAAACTCCGGTCTTTCTCCGCGCCGAGGCCGTCGTCGGGCTCGCCGACGACGCTTCGAAACAACGCGAATTGCTGGTAAACCTCGCCGGTTCCGGGTCGAACCTGGTTCGCCACGAGGCACTCCGGGGCCTGCGAGGAATCACGCTCAACGCATCTGAGTTATCGCATATCACCAAAGCGGGCGAGGGAGATCCTGAGACGGCGGAGTTAGTCGCTTTACTCAAGGGGCCAAAAGCTAACCTAACCACGGAACCTTTGACCACCTGGCTCACGCGGCTCGAAGGGCAGGGGCAGCCCTCGACCGGTGAGCGGGTCTTCTTCAACCCCCACGGCCCGGGGTGCTACCGTTGCCATCAAGTGGAAGGACGTGGCGGAAAAATCGGCCCGGACCTCTCGACCACGGCCAAAACCCTGACCCGCGACCGCCTGATCGAGTCGATCGTCGA
>JAYUFP010000768.1:0-3776 GCA_043738665.1 Isosphaeraceae bacterium | reverse complement strand
AGCCGGGGAGAGGGCGATCGGCTCACGATTCGTCCCACCGTGTTCCTTGACCGTGGTCGATACCCATTCGGTTTGTGTCCTACGAAAACCGGATCGTTCCCCCTGTCATTCCCTCTCGCGCAACAAAAACCCGCTGATCGAGACCGGCCCTCTTGCGTTGTCAACACCGACCTTTCATCAGCCCGGAGCGCGGGCCTTCAGCGTTCGCTCTCATCATCCGCCGGAATCCGTCGGCGCACCCCGCGGCTTCGGGCTCCTTGCAATGCGGGGGGGAGCCGTTACAATATTTTTCCGATCATGGAGGCCGTGAAACGACCTTCCAGCGGTCATCAACCGTCCGTATCGCACAACGCGAATGAGTCCGCGGTGACCGGGCAAACGGTCCGGTTCTCCGAACGAGAACATGACCGACCCTCCCCCCGAAGGGTTGAGAGGAGTCGAGACGGCCCGACCTTGCACGACCGAAATCAAGTCTGTGTAGGGCGTTAAACCGCGATAAAGGGAACCGGGACCGACGTGAGTCCCGCCCGTACCGAATACGACCGGATGACGGACCGGCGATTTTGCAGGTCCGCGTTCGGGCGAAACCGTTCGTGCGAAGTCTCGGGATTTCGCCGGACCGAAGGGAGCACCCCAAGCATGGCGACCGCCACCACGACCCCCCCCGCCGAGCACCTCTTGAACGCGACCACTCTTCTTGGCAAAGGGTTAACCCCCGGCAAGATGCGGGGCTTGCAGCGGATCAGCAACCCCAACGGCACGCTGACCATGGTCGCCTTCGACCAGAACAGCTCGATGATCGAAATGGCCCAGAAGGCGCTCAAGGCCAAAGGCCACGACCGTGAGCCGACCTATGAGGAGATCGTCGAGGCCAAGGTCGACATGGCCCGCCAGATGTCCCCGGCCGGGTCGGGCATCCTGATCGACTCTTACTACGGCGCCTGGTCGGCCGTCGCCAGCGGTGCGATCCCTCCGGAGAAGGGGTTGCTGGTCCGCGTCGAGAAGTCGGGAAGCCCGAAGAACAAGGCCGGAGCCCCCCTGGCCGAGTACGAGCCGGGCTGGAGCGTCGAGAAGATCAAGCTCATGGGGGCCGACGCCGTCAAGCTCCTCGCGCCCTTCGAGCCGAACGAGCCGGGCTCGGCCGAGCACAATTTCGCCTTCCTCGAACAGGTCTACAACGACTGCAAGAAGAACGACATCCTCTTCCTGCTCGAACCGATCGCCTTCCCCTACGGCGGCGAGAAGAAGACCGACAAGAAGTACCTCGACCGCAAGGCCAACTCGGTGATCGAGACCGCGCGGATCATCAGCCGCTACTGCGACATCTACAAGGCCGAATTCCCCGGAACCCTCGGCCACGAGTCCGACGAGCAGCTTTCGGACAACCTCCACGCCCTCAGCGAGGCGAGCGAACGCCCCTGGGTCTTGCTCTCGGCGGGTGTCGACTACCCCGACTACCTGAAGCAAGTGAAGATGGCCATGGAATGCGGCTGCTCGGGCGTCCTCGGAGGCCGTGCCTTCTGGAAAGAGTACTTCCTCCAGGACGGCGCAGCGGCCCGCACCAAGTTCGCCGCCACCGACGGGCTCAAGCGAGTCGCCGAGGTCAACACGGTCGTCCGCGACCACGGCACTCCCTGGTTCGCCAAGTACGGCCTCTCCAAGGAAGACCTGCTCAACATTCGAGCCGCCGAAGGCTGGCACTTCCGCTATGCCCCCGGCGCCAAGGCCGCCGGCGGCCAGGGCGGACACGTCGTCCGCGCCGGCGAGGTCTATTGATCATACGCTGATCGATGAATCCTTGAAGGGCTCGCCCGACCCCGATGGTCCGGGCGAGCCCTTTCGCATTTCCAACGCCGTTGCCGGCATCTTGTACAACTGTCGGATTTAGGAGATATTGAACGCAACCCAATCACATCCGCGGGACACACCGGGGGTATTCCGTCATGGCCCAGCCGAGAAAACGCGTCTTCGGTCCGCTGTTTTATTCGACCGCGGTCCTCGCCGTGCTGGTCCTCATTTATGTTGGGATCAGCGTACTTATGCCGTCGCTCCACGAATACCGCGAGCGGCAAATGCTGGTTGAATCCTTACGCTCATCGGACCCGAATGAGCGCATCGCGGCGATGTCGCGATTGGCTAATCTTGTCGATGAGAACGGCCCCCCGCAAGACTTGCTCGACGCAGCCACGGATACGCGTCCCGACGTCCGTGCGCTGGCGATCCGAACGCTGGCCAATATGCCCCGGAGCGCGAAGATCGTGCTACCCTTGCTTTCGGCGGCGACGAAAGACCCCCAAGACGAGGTACGCCTCGAAGCCGTCGGAGGGCTCGGCCGTCTGGGAGTGTTCGCCTTGCAATCGGGAAACGGGCTCGCGCCCGAAGTGCGATCGGAGTGCGTGCGGTTACTACAAGTTTGTCTTAATGACGCGTCAGTCGAGGTCCGTGTCGCCGCGGCCAATTCACTCGGAGAGTTGGGCTCGATCCCGGAGGCCAGTGCCGCGCTCGTCGCCGCGTTGGGCGACAAGGAGCGTGAGGTCCAGATCGCCGCGGCCCGCTCGCTCCTGAGGATCAACGGGCCGGCCGACCCGGACGCCGCGCGGACGCTGCTTCACCTGATCGCGACCCCGGAACCACTTCCCCCGCGCGATCCTGTTTCCAAGGTGAGGACCAGAGGTTCGGCGTCTCCGGTGTCGATGAGCCTCCCCGGGGGTGGGACTGGGTTGATGATGGGCGGGGGCATGGCAAGCCCGGGGTCGAGTCCCCAATCCACCTCCGACCTGAAGGACATCGTCGTCGTCCTGAACGCGGCGACCCCCGAGGTTCAGGATCAGGCGATCGCCGCGATCGTGAAGCTGCTCGGCTCGCAAGATCCGTCGATTTGCATCGACGCGAGCGAGGCGTTGAAGGAATTCGGTTCCCGCGCAACCGCCGCGTTGCCGGCGCTCGACGTCTTACTGAAGAGCACGGAGCCCGACGTCCGCGCCATCGCCGGCAAGGCGGTCGCGGCCATCGAAGGGAAGGCGAGCCCACGTTCCATCGCGATCCAGATCGAAACGATCCTGGATACGACCCTCCCGCATGACTGGCGACTGGCCGCGCTCCAGGCCGTCCGCGAGGTCAACGCCCCTGCCCTCGCGAGTGCCACCCCGACCCTGATCCGACAGCTCACGGACGCGGACCCGAATATCCGGATGTATGCCCATCAGTTATTGGGAGAAATTCTTTACGACACCCCGGCCGTGCTGCCGGAACCGTCGCCGTCCGCAACCAAAACCGCGCCGGCGGTCACCGCCCCGTGAAGTCTTTCCGTTCGATGTTTCTCGGGTTCCGGAACGGCGTTCGGGGCTTGTGCTTGGGTCCGATCGGGCCCGCGGGCGAGACCGGGCTTGGCCGGGTGCCGGTGTGGCCCTGGATCATGCTTCCCTCTTTGAAGTCGATCAGGCTGAGGTGACCTGTCTTTGAATTAAAACGCACGCTGCCGGCCCGGTTGGACGTGGCGGGTTGGCCGAATTGGTCTTGCTGTGTGATCGCGATTTCGCGGCCCTCGTCGCCGTAGGCGTAGAAGAGGTTGCTCGTGGAGTCGTACGTGATCCGGTCGGCCTGGATGGTCTTCTCGTTGTCGCGGGCCAGGGCGTTTTCCCAGGCGGCCAGCAAGTAGCGCGGCGGGGCGTCGGCGTTGAACGGCGAGGGCTCGCTGACGACGCGGAGGACCTCCGAGGTCAGGAACATGGCGTCGGTCGGGGGGTGGTCGGGGTCGATGATGGTTTCGACGTCGG
>JAYUFP010000767.1:0-11355 GCA_043738665.1 Isosphaeraceae bacterium | reverse complement strand
CTCGAAGCGACTCTCCTCGGGACTGAAACCGCGATTGTCCTGGAAGTCATAGACCTTTTCACCGTTCAGCCAGACGGTGAGCGTGTCGTCGGAGCCGACGGCGAATTCCGCTTTGCGGTCGCCGGGGCTATCGAGTTCGGCATAAGCGAACGCCGCCACGTCGGAGTCGCCCGTCAAGGTCTTCGCGAGGTCGACTTCTCCCCGATTCCCGGCCCTCGCTTTCTTCCACGTCAGCGGCTCGTCCTGGAACCCGGGATACTTGGCCTTGAGGTCGATCGAGGCGTTCACGGCGAAGGGCGTGGCGGCCTTGACCGGGATCGGGCCGAGCACCTGCCACGACGTGATCGGGCGGGTTCGCGTGTAGATCTTCTTCAACTCGGGGATCACGGTCGAGGGAAGCTCTTTTCTCGCGGCGAGTTGTTCGAGAATGGGCGCGGCCTGGTCACGAAGGCTCGTGACGGCGTTTGAAGACGCCTTGCGGACGTCCGGGCTCTTGTCGCTGAGCCCTCGAATGTAGACCCGCAGGGCGCGCGGGTCGGACATCGCGGCGAGCGCGATCGAGGCTTCGTACTTCAGGTCGGTGGAGTCGGACGCCGCGATCAGGGCGGGGACGGAGTCCCGATCCTTCAAAGCCCCAAGCGCGGCAACCGCCGCCTTGCGGACGTCGATCGAGGAATCGGCGATCCGCTCGCGGAGCGCGGGTGCGACGTCTTTCGGCTTGCCGGCTTTTGCCAGCGCGTCGGCCGCCGCAGCCCGGACGGCGGGCTCGGTGTTCTTCAGCGCCTTGAGCAACGCCCCCACCGCGTCGCCGGTTTTGAACCGGCCGAGCGTCGCGATCACGCGAGGGAGCTTATCAACACCGAGCGCGCTCGTTTCCACGAGTTCGAGCAGGGCCTTGAGGGCCACGTCGGTCCCGATCGTCTCGACACTTTCCAGCGCCGCGTCTCGGACAGGCTCCGGCGTCTTCGAATTCCGGAGCGCGGCGATCAGGCTTGGAAGCGCTTCCTTGTCTCCAAGTGCTCCGAGCGCTTTGGCGACTTCCCGGCGGACCGGCACATCCGTTTCCTTCACGAAGCGTTCTCGTAAGACGGGTAATGCGGCCGGGTCGGCGATCTCCTTCTCGGCAAGAACAGCCGCCTTTCGGACCGGGATGCTTGGGTCGGACAGTCGCTCACGAACGGCAGAGAGTACAGCCTTGGTTCGTTCCCAGTCGATCGATTTCGCCGGCGGCTTGGTCTTGGCGGGTTGCGTCCCCCACCACTTGCCGTCCCAGGGGATCGGCTTGCGATGCCCTTGAGCGAGAAAGAAGAGGCTTTTCGCACGTTCCAAAGGGTCACGAGTTGAGTCGGACGCGAAGGTTGAGAGGGCGTCGGAGGCGTTCGCGTCGTAAGTCATCTCCATCGCCAACATCGTGCCCGCGCGAACCTTCGGATCGGAGGCGTTCAGTCCCTTTGACCCGGCCTTCCAGTCGCCGATCCGCCGCAAAGCCTTCCTGGACGAGTACGCGAGATACGGGTCAGTTTCCGCGACGACCGGCAAGAGCGACGGTACCGCCTTCGCATCGCCGATTCGGCCAAGGGCGATCACCGCCTGGAGTCTTACGGACGGGTCAGAATCGGCGAGGCCCGATATCAAAGGGTCGATCGCCCCCTTGATCGCGCGTTCTCCCAGGGCCCGCGCGGCTTGAGCCCGGACGTCCGGCGAACTCGATTCGAGTGCGGACACCAGTGTCGAGATCCCTTCCGGCGTCCCGCCCGCGACTGCGTCCACGACCCAGACGAGATGTCGCTTCGCGACCGCGTCGGTCTTCGGATCGACCAATGCGGCGGCGACCGTCTTGATGACGTCCTTGCCCCTTTTCGAGAGCACCGTCTGCGCCCGGAACCGTTCGTTGAACGAGGGGTGGTCGAGCGCTTTGATCTGGGCCGCGACCGGGTCGGAATCTTTGCCTCGGGGACGGGTTTTGACCTCGCCTTTGTAGGTCACCGCATAGACGCGCCCGAGCTTCTCGGTCTTGTTGTTCCAGCCGCCGAAGCTCCAGTCGGCGATGTACATCGTCTTGCCGTCGTATGACAGCGCCAGGTCGAGCGGACGGAAGTCGCTCACCTTGTCAGGCTCGACGAAATTCTCCTCGACCGCCACCTTGAAGCTCGACCCTTGCGGGGCGAACGAGATGCCTCGAACGGTTCGCTTGGCCCACTCGGCCCAGAAGGCCCGGCCGCGATACTTTTCGGGCCAGACGTCTTCCTTGTAGACGAACCCGCCGCAAGGCGAGCCGCCGCCGTACTCGGCCATCCGGTTCAGCATGCGGTCGGTGCGGTCGTGGTAGTCCCAGGGATAGCCATGGAAGCCGCCATCGACGTGGTGCGTGACGCGGGTCCACCAGCCGAGGCCGTCATCGGTGTTGTCATAAGTGAATAAGTTGTCTTTGGCGTCGAGGTTCGGCTCCAGGTGGTTGCGGGTCCCCGACGAATAGACCTCCAGGCCATTGCCGTCGAGCCTGCAACGCAGCACGCCCCCCCCGAAAACCTGCGCGGCGCGGCCGTCCGGCCCGGTCGCCTTCGGAACGCCCTTGTCACCGACTGAGATATAGAGATAGCCGTCCATGCCGATCTGAAGACCCGACACGATATGGTCATTGAACATGTTGGGCTGGCCGGCGGGAACACCCATGTCGGTGAAGAGCTCTTTACGCGAGTCGGCTTTGCCGTCCCCGTCGGTATCCTTGAACACCGTGAGGTTCGGCATGTTCATGACGTAGAGCGAGCCGTCGTGCCAGACCATCCCGAAGACGGCGTTGAGCTTGTCGGCGAAGACGACGGGCTCCTTGCCTTCCTTGAAGAGCAGGATGCGGTCGATCGGCTTGTTGGCCGGGCCGACCATGTCCATCGGATCCTCGGCGATGAAGAGCGAGCCGTCGGGGGCCGTGGCGACCTGACAGGGGAACTGCACGGCGGGGACCGCCGCCACGAGCTTGATCTCAAACCCCTCCGGAACCTTCGGCAGAGCGCCCATTGCCGGCGAGACGACCGCGGCGGACACAATCGCAAGCGCCGCGAACAGGGCGCGACCGAGATGGCTGGGTGTCATGAGGCGTTCCCTTGGCGGCGGCTTCGGAGAGAATCGGGCGGGGAGGCGAAGCGGGTTTCTGCGCGAGCGAATGGGATTTTATCGAACCCGGGCTTCCGGATGCAATCGCGGCCTCGTGTCATCGGAACCGAGAGAGACCGTAGACGATCGCAATCGTGACGCCGAACAGGGTTGCCGGACGCCATGGCTTCCGTCGCAGGCTCTCCTTGACGATGCGTATAAGGATACGTCGGCCGTCTCGAAACACGCGGAGCTTGCTGACGGTCCCTTCGATTCGTGGCCGGTAGGGCACCGGGAACTCGAAAACACGGAAGTTCCCGGCGACGGCCTCGGCGGTCAACTCGGTCTCGATCTCAAAGCCGCGGGAATGGAGCGACACGCCTTTGAGGAATCGCGGCCCGAACACGCGATAACCCGAGAGCATGTCGCCGGCCCCCGGTCCGATCAGGACGCGAAAGGCGGCGCGGATCAAGAAGTTACCGAGTCCACGGACCGGCGTCATCGCGCCCGGGGCATCGACCGGCCTGCGAGCCCCGACCGCCATGTCGGCTGCGCCCGCGAGCACCGGGGCGAGGAGTTGTTCAACGTGATCGGCGGGGTAAGTGCCGTCGCCGTCGATCAACACCACCGCGTCGCGGTCGCTCAGTTCCTGAAAAATGGCGCGGACCGCATACCCCTTACCTTGCTTGGGAACCTCGACGACGCGGACGCCCAGGCCGCGCGCGATCCCGCCGGTGCCGTCGTTTGAGTTGTTGTCAAAGACCACAATCTCGGCGTTCGGGAGCGCCTCACGGTATTCATTCACGACCGAAGTGATCGCCGCCGCCTCGTTGTAGCAGGGGATGGCGACGGCGACCCGGGGTTTCTCGACGTCGAGGGACAGGGACAGGGACACGCGGCGTCCTCGGTCGTGTTGCGGTCCCCCTCCCCGAACTCAACGTTTGGGGAGGGGTGGAAAGAAGAGAGCTTGGACTTAACGCACGGAGACTTTTGCCTCGGCCGCCTGAAACCCGACCGGTTTGTCGGACGCGAACGTGGTGACGATCGTCGCGTTCAGTCCGCCGGTAACCCGGATCAACAAGTCACTCCGCCCTGCGGGCAGGTCGACCATCACGGAGCGAGCAGGGTCGTCGGTCGCGGTGGGTAGGGCGATGGACTTGCCGTTGAGCCACGCCTTCACCTCGGCCTTCGAATCGATCACGAGCCGTGCCTTCTGCGCCACCGGCGAAGTGATCGGCGCGTGAAGGTAAGCGGCCTTGGCGGGGTCATCTCCCAGCAAGGTCGTCATGTCGGCAAGGCTCTCGGCATTGGCGTCGAGCCGTCTCCATGAGAGCTGCTTCCCTTCGGGGCCTTGAAGGTGTGCCGAGTGATCGACTTTCGCGGTGGGGTCGAGTGCGAGTACACTCCCCTTTTCCGCAACCGGGCCGATCACATGGTACTGGCCGACGATGCTCACGGGCTGCTTCAACGTGGAGAGGAACGTGAGCAGGTCGATCAGTTCCGAGTCGGTGAGCGTCTCCGCCAGGCCTTCGGGCATCAGGGAGACGTCGCTCGATTTCCGATCCTCGACTTGGGAGGGACGAAGCGAAACGCGCACGCCGTCGGCCGTTTTCAAGACGAGGCGATCGGGCGAGTCCTCGACCGGGAGGCCCGTGAGAACGCGACCGTCATCGAGTGCGACGGTCAACGACCGGAAATTGTAGCCGATCGCCGCGCTCGGGTTCAGGATCGAGCGGACGAGTTCGTCGCGACCGTACTTGGTTCCGATCGTCGAGAGGTCGGGACCGACCCACTGACCGCGCCCCTGGACCCGGTGGCAGCCTGCGCAACTGTTCGCCCCGGTGCGGAAGAAGACGTCGCGCCCCTTATCGGCCTTCCCTTCGCGGCGTACCAGTTCGTAAAACGGCGGCAGCGGCTTGCCGCCGCGCATCTTGGGCGGCGGCACCACCGAAGCGGCCTGTTCGCGGACCCGGCGATCGGGGTGAGTGTTCAAGACCGTGGTCAGTTCGGTTTTCAGGTCGGCCGGAACTTTCCCTTCCTTCGCGAGTGCGAGCAGCTTTTCGCCGCCGTCGTTGAGCCTGGCGAAGTTCCTCAGCGCCTCGCGACGAACCCCGAGCGGATACGGCCCTTGCATCAACGCGGAAAGCCTCGAACGGGGGTCTTCCACGTTGACCAGCGATCGCACCGCGGCTTCCGAGGAGGGGCCGGCGGTTTTCTGGTTCTTGGTCCCCTCGATCAGGGAGACGAGAAAGTCTTTGACCTTAGGATCTTTCAGTCGCGCGAGCGACTCCACGGCCGCCGATTTCAGCTCTTCGTCGGCCTTGGAATCGGTCGCGAGCGCGATCAGCGCCGGAACATAGCGCGGGTCTTCCGTCGCCGCGGCGAGCGCGACCGATTCGAGGCGAAGTCCCGGGTCCTTCAAAGCCGACTCGGTGAGTGCGACGATCTCGGGGCGGCTCTGAGCCGCTCGCCACGAAGTGTCGAGCTTGCGGCTGAGCGTGCGGAGGATCTGTCGCTTCCGCGAGAGGTCGTCGGCCTTTCCGGCCAGCGTCGCCAGCATGACGGCGGTTTGCGGGTCGCGCATCTGGGCGAGGATGTCGTCGGCAGTCTGTTGCATCTCGGGGCTCGACAACTTCGGCATGACCCGGCTGAGCAGCGGCAAGACTTCTCCCCGATGGAGTCTCCAGGCGAGTCCGAGCGTCTTGCTCAACGCGGTCGCGGGCAATGATTTCGTGCCGACCGCGACGAACGCCTCGTTGCGATCGACCGGGAAATAGGGAGGCAGGGCCACCGCGGATTCCGCACCAGCGCGATCGAGGTCGAGGTCGCCGAACAGAGTCCCTTCGAAGAGGCCGGCGATGTAGTCGCTCTCCCGCTTTTCGAGGGCCAGTCCGAGGGCCTCCAGATACCAACGGTCCTGGCCGTCCCAGGTCTTGGTCAGGGTTTTCAGGACCGCCCCAACCTCGGACGTCGGCAGGTTTCGCAGGGCCAAGATCAATTCGCGACGGACTCCCGCGTCGGGGTCGGCGGCCAGGGGGGAGAGCACGGCCAGGTGTTTCGAAGCGACCGCCGGTCGCTTGGCCGATTCCTCGTTGTACTCAACTTTGCCATTCTCACTCACATCGCGTCCCAGCATCCGGACGGCCTGTTCACGAATCCGCGGGTCGGAGTCGTTCAAGAAAGGAACGACTGCCGCATCGCCGCTCACGCCTTGCAAAACCCACAACGCTCGCGCTTTGAAGTGCGCGGCTTCGGAGCCGGACTTCACGATCTGGGCGAGGTATTCCGCAACGTGCGCATGTTCCCGCCCGAAGGCGATGATCGAACGTCGCGCGGCGTCCTGCGCGGCGACGTTCGGCGAAGCGAGCGCGGCCCTCAATCCGTCCGGGTTTCCGAAATCGAACTTCTTCGCGGCGGGTGCGTTCCCCTTCGGAAAGACCCGATAGATCCGGCCGGTGGTCTGGTCGGCGAAGTTGTGACCGCCGACGCCGCTGTCGTACCAGTCGGCGACGAACACCGAGCCGTCGGCCGCCGTCGCGGAATCGACCGGCCGAAACCAGGGGTCGTCGCTCGCAAGGAACACCTTGTACTCAGTGCGGAACGCGGCACCTTCGCGGGTGAGCGGGAAGAAGTTGACCTGACGAGTTCCCGCGTCCGATTCCAGGAGCGACCCGAAGTATTCCTTCGGCAAGAGGTCGCCTTCATAAACCATGATTCCGCAGGGACTGCCGTTGCCTGTGCCGACGAGTTTGGGGACGTTGCCGGGGACCTCTTCGCCCCAGTGCCTCGGACTGTTCGGCGTCCGGTACCCGTACTTCCCGCCGTCCATCACCCAGATCACCCGGCTACCGCGGTTACCGTCGTCGTCGTTGTCGGAGGTGAACATATTGCCGAACGCGTTCAGACAGGTTTCGTAGTTGTTACGCTGGCGGTCGGCGATGATCTCGAACTCGGTGCCGTCGCGGTTGACTCTCAATGTGTTGGCGAGCTGGTCGGAGCTGACGTGACGGCCCGATTTATCGACGACGTCGAAGTTCTTCGTGTCGTGCCGGTTCGTCTTCTGCTCGAACGAGCAACAGCCGTCGCCGTGGGTGAAGTAGAGCTTGCCGTCGAGCCCGAGCACCATCCCGTGAACGCCGTGATCGGAGTCGACGCCGCCGAAGCCGGTGAGGAGGGGATAACGCTTGTCGGCCTTATCGTCGCCGTCGGTGTCTTCGAGCACCAGCAAATCAGGACTGTTGCCGATGTAGACCTTGCACCCCAGGTATTTGCCATCCGTGCCGAAATGCTCTTCGACGGCCAGGCCCATGGGGATCGGGTAGACATTATCGGCGAAGATGGTGACCTGGTCGGCCTTGCCGTCACCGTCGGTATCTTCCAGGATCTTGATCGCGTCGGCGTTTTCGATCCGCTTGAACGGCTTGATGCCGTGCGATAGACGGTAGTTCAAGCCTTCGGTGATCCAGACCCGGCCCCTGGAATCGATGTCGAGGTTGGTCGGATTCTTGACCATGGGCTCGGACGCCCACAGGACGGCTTCGAGCCCCTCGGCAGGTTTGATCTTCTTGGCGGATTCGACCGGCCCGAGTTGGCCGCGTGCGGTGGCGCAGACGACGAGGAAAACGCAGGCGACGAGCGAAGTCCATACGGCGGACGCGCGGTGAGGCGCGTGTCGTTGAAACATTGGCGGCTCCTGGCTTGGCGAACGTCGGCGAGAGTGGGCGGCGAAAAGCGCGCGAACCAGACGTCGAGGACTGAGGCGACGGGAAACGTGAACGTCTCATGCCTCTTCAGTCCGCGCGAATTTGTCTCGCCTCATTCTGGCTTGCCGATACCGGTTCGTCCAGACGCTGCCGGACCCCGCGCTCGACTCGAATCGATCGCAGGCTCAGGTCCGAGTCCCGAGAACGCCGTTGAATCCGAAGTGTGAAAACGAGACGAACTAACCCGAAGTGCGGGCGAGGCGGTTTGGTCTGAAACCTTGCTCGCGCTTCGGGTTAAGCGTCACTCTATCGCCGTCAGCCGGTCCGCGGACTAACGGCCGCAAATCCCCCACGAGGTGGGCTTGACTTTCAAGGGCGGCAAGCGGCAACGGCTCTCCGCCGCAATCCGCCGGCAGCCAAGACCCCGGTGCCGACCATCATCAGCGTGATCATGCCAGGCTCAGGGACGGCTTGTGGACTCGGAGGATTGAGGATCTGGGCGGCAATGAGCAGGTTGTCGACGCGCTGATTCTCAGCCATGAGCGGGCCGAAGAGCGGGTGGTAAGTGTCAAAGCGTGTCGGGTCGAGCGCCCGTCGGGTCTCGAAGTAACGGTAATACTTCGTGTCGGGAAGGAGCAGTTTCTCTGCGAGGGCGATCGTGGCCGCGCTGGAACCGTTCGGCCCCTTCAACAGTTGCTCAACGTTGATCAAGGGTCCCAGCACCGGGTGATAATGGTCGAACCGTGTCGGGTTGACGGCCCGTCGCACCGCCAGTTTGTCGAGAAACAGGGTCGTCTTCGTCGGTTCGACGGTATTCATCGGACCCGGGGCGATCGACGAGGGGATCTGGATCTTCAACCGCTGCGCCGCGGCCTGAGCGGGATCGACGTGCGTCTTCGAAAAGACCTTGACGTGGTTCGTCGCATGAACCATGCCGGTCGTGTGTTTCTTGGCAGTCAGCCCGGCGTAAGGAAGGTTCTGTTTCCAGCCGACGGCGTGGTGCGTGGCGGAGACCGCCGGTCCGCTCAGGAAAGCGGTATAAACGAAAAGTGCGAGAACGATCGGGGCATAGCCACCAATTGACCCGAAACTTCGTCCAACCCTCCAGAAACCTTTGGGAGAAATCACCGTCTGACGAGACCGACTCACCACGAAAAGGATCATGTTCGGTCGCTCAGGTTCACGCACAAAAATCACGAGTACTGACTCCTTCCACATCTACGGGGAGAGCCAGAATGAATTCGTGCAGTCACTTGCACGCGAATCATCCAAGAGCGAATGAAGGTCCTGTTGCCGGGGGTAGAGTACCGCGAAAACGCCCCGCCGAAAAGATCCATCTCAATCAAGAAAGCCTAATGTCGCGAAAACGCAACCTGAAGTGGTTCCTTCAATTCGTTTAGTGCCAAGCCTTTCCGAAAAACACCCGAACGGTTTATTTTTGGGAAATTTGAGGGAAAACAGTGAAGTTTAAGGATCGCGGCGAGTTGATGGACGCCGAACGTAAGCCGTAAGCCGGCATAGTCCAGCGAATCAAGCGTCGGAACTAACGGTTGTCCGGCGAAGCCGAGGTGCGAAACGTCGGACCAGGAGGAGTCCAGTTCCCAATAGCACCAACGCGAGTGACGTGGGCTCGGGCACCGCGGGAGTGCCGCCTCCGCCCCCGTTCGCGTTGCCTCCGGAAGTCGTTCCGCCTGGAGTGCCGTTTCCGGGAGGGATGATCGTCTGCTGGGCGGGGCAGTTGGCGATCAACCTGCGGACGCGCTGGTCTTCCGCCAGGAGCGCGCCGAGATTGGGGGCTTTCTTGTCGAAGGCCGTCGGGTTCAGGCTTCGAACCCAGCGCTCGTAGTTATAGTAGGGGTTGTTCGGCAGGAGTCCGTTAAAAGTCGTGACGTTAGAACAATCGCCCGCCTTCAGCCTGGCCTCTTCGCCGAGGAGCGGCCCGAGTGTTGAGTGATTGGAATCGAAACGCGGCGGATTGACCGCACGACGTTGTGCGAGGTCGGTAAGCAATTCCGTCGTCGTTTTTGGTTCGGTGACATTCGTAGGAGGATGCGTGTAGGCACTCGCCGGGACGGTGGCCGAGACCTGAATGCTTTGTGCCTTCAACCCCGAACGCGCAAGACTGGTACGCCATCCCCACGAACTGACCTCGCCACGCGCCGGCGCACCCATGGCCATCGTCCCCGAGAAAGCCAAGCTCGCCGAGAACAGACAAAGCCTTCTGAAAGAGCGGCTCGACTTTTGTTGAGGAAATTGGGGGCCCATCGTTGTCACTACCCCTCGTCAAAATGCGAGCAGTCCGGTTCCGGTACGTCCACACCAGCGACTTCCAACATCTTGCGTAGTTTCTCTGAATCGTCAATCTTACTGGCACGGATTCGAAATGCAACCAAAGAGCCCCATTCGAACTCTTGACGTCTGAATCCCAAGTCTCGCATGGTGAAGGATCCGCATTCAAGCAGAGTGGGCGAGGCCCTGGAGTTCAGGGAACCCCGCGAGAATCGTGTTGTTGGGGAGACGGCTTCCATGATTGACAATCCGGAGGCCGTTTCGATCACACGGACGCGTCCGGATTTTTGGGGAACTGGTCATGTCCCATTGGAAGAACTTCGCCGCACACCTACTGACGGCAGCCCTGACCCTGGGGGCGGCTTTCGTCTTGTTCGGCGGTAGACCGGACGAGAGACGGAAATCGCCCCGCGAAGAGTCGAACGAGGCGCCCCGGCCACGATCCTCTGAGGAGCCGACCACCAATTCTCAGCAAGCCGCGGCGAAAGTGATCCCATTTCGACTCCCAACCGTGACGGCTCCGGTCATCCCTGACGACGTTTTGAAGACGGTCGACGCCGACGGGCAAGTCAATATCCGGGTGTACGCGGCGGTCAACAAAAGCGTCGTGAATATCACGACCGCCGCCGATAACGTCGGTTTGTTCGGCGAAGAGTCCTCGGGAGGGACGGGGTCGGGGTTACTCATTGATCAACAAGGACACATCCTCACCAACTACCACGTCATCGAGTCGGCAAGTTCCGTTCAGGTGACCCTCTTTGACGGCTCGACGCACGAGGCGAGCGTGATCGGGGCGGATGCCTCGAACGATGTCGCGGTGGTCCGGATCAAGGTGGACTCAGATCGCCTCTTTCCGGTGGCCTTCGGTGACTCTTCCAAACTGATGGTCGGTCAAAAAATCCTGGCGCTCGGAAACCCGTTCGGCCTCGAACGAACGCTCACCACCGGTATCGTGAGCGCACTCGATCGATCACTGCGCGCCAAGAACAGCCGGATGATCAAGGGCGTCATTCAGACCGATGCCGCGGTAAACCCTGGAAACTCCGGGGGTCCGTTGCTGAACTCACGCGGCGAGGTGGTCGGAATCAACACGGCGATTTACAGCCAGGTGGGACAGTCCGCCGGCATCAGCTTCGCGGTGCCGATCAACGCGATCGTCCGCATCCTCAAGCCCTTGATCGAACACGGACGGGTCATCCGCGCCGACCTTGGCGTCACGCGTGTCTTCACCACGAACGAAGGCCTACTCGTGCTCGGTTTGACCGAGGGGGGG
>JAYUFP010000766.1:0-3793 GCA_043738665.1 Isosphaeraceae bacterium | reverse complement strand
GGCCGGATGAGGGTCCCCCTTGTGGCCTGATCGCAAGGCGAGAAGCCCCTCATCCGCCGCTCCGCGGCACCTTCTCCCGGGGGGAGAAGGGATCAGGGAGAAAAAAGATGTCAGAAACCGTTTCCACGTTCGCGGCCGTTGCCCCGCCCGCGAACGCGGAAACGGTTCCTGACACCTTTTTTTCGGCATCCACCAAACCTGGAGCGAACGTTGCCGGAATCCATTGGCGCACCCCAGGGCTGCGCAAGCCTTCCCTGCCGACGCATTCCGAAAAATCCTGCCCGACTCGATGGCTCCTGACCAAATTCATGATTTCTTCTCAAATCCGGTCGCGTGATTGGATAGAATGCCGACGACGTTTTCCGGCATCGCCCTCTCGATTGCAGGGGACGTTGTACTCGCCTGTTTCGACGTTCTGTCGAATCACCGTTGTTTTGCAGTGCTTTCCCCCGCCATTTCCTCGTTTACCAGGACATCTCTGATGACCCCCTTGCCTGCCCCCAAGCGGTTCCGATCGAGCGGTTTCACGCTCATTGAATTACTTGTCGTCATCGCCATCATTGCCGTGTTGATCGCGCTTTTGCTCCCCGCGGTGCAGTCCGCGAGAGAAGCGGCACGCCGCGCCCAGTGCGTGAACAACCTCAAGCAGCTCGGCCTCGCGGCGATGAATTACGAGTCCTCGAATCTTTGTTACCCGGCCGGTTCTTACTCGCAGATCGATCCGTTCAAGGGACCCGCTTACTTCCGCAACAACTTCAGCAGCTTCGTCCGCTGCCTGCCGTTCACCGAGCAGGGGTCGATGTACAACGCCGTCAATTTCAACCTGACTTACGCGAACATCGAGAATTACACCGTGGCGGGCGTGGGGATGCCGATCCTGCTCTGCCCCAGCGACATCGCCGCCCCCCAGTACATCAGCACGTCGACACCCAACGGGGCGGGCTTCAAGTCCAATTACGACGTCGTTCCGACCACCAACATTTATCTCCAGTACTTCACCTCGTACGCCGGGAACCAGGGGACATACGTCTCCAACTATTACTCGGGCAAGGCCGACATCGTCCGGACCCAGCAGAACGGGACCATCACGCACGACACCGCCGTGAGCATCGCCTCGGTCACCGACGGAACGAGCAACACGTTCCTTTACGGCGAGAAGGCCCACTTCCTGCTCGGCAAGTACGCCCCGACCTACTCGAATAGCGACAGCTCGTGGCAGACCGGGCTCTACTTCGACACGCTGTTCACGACGCTTTACCCGCCCAACGTCGGCTCGGGCAGCTCGGCGATCAAGAACTACGTGTACTACTACCCGACCGACTCCGCGAGCATGCACCCCGGCGGGATCAACATGGCGTTCGCCGACGGCTCGGTCCGGTTCATCAAGAACACGGTCAATTCCTGGTCGTTCTCGCGGGGGAACACCGACAGCTTCGGCGATTCGGTTCCCGACAACATCGCGTTCGACGCCAAGAACGTGATCTGGACCAACAACGGGGCGACCATGGGCGTATACCAGGCGCTCTCGACCCGGAACGGCGGCGAGGTGATCTCGTCCGACGCGTATTGAGCGACCCTCATCCCGCAATGTGTTCGATGGAGCGTAACGTTCAAATCACGCCCGGACGGCCGCCTCGAAATGGGGGTAGCCGCTTCGGGCGGTTCTCATTGCTTCAACGGGTGCCTCTCATGAACAAGACACAAAGCGGGCTAGGCTGGGCTTTTCTGACGGTCGCCCTCGCGCTGGCGGGTTGCGGCGGGGGAGACGCGGTTCCGACCGCGGTCGGAACCGAGGGCGGGCCTCACGGGGGCTCAATGACCAACCTCCCCGAAGGCGCGGGGACCGTCGAGTACCTCATGGTGGCCGATTCGACCGCGAAGGTCACGAAGACCAAAGGGCGCGGCAAGATGCGGCTGGTCGCCTACTTCGCCGACGCGGGAGGCACCGGAGCCCCCGACCCCGCGCCCTCGGCGGTGACGTTCATCGACGGCTCGAACAAGAAACACACCCTCGCCGCGAAACCGTCCCCCGACGAACCTTCCAGGGAACTTCGCTATGAAAGCGAGCCCTTTGACAGCGACCACGACATCGTCGGCGAGTTTCAGTTGACCCTGGGGTCTAATCCGATCACCGTGCCGGTTCGGTCGCGTTGAGGATGGCGGATGACGGATGTGAGATGACGGATGTCAAATGGCGGATGACGAATGGGACGATCGTCGGCCATCGACCATCGGTCATCCGCCATCCGTCATTCCCTCTTATTCGTGCCGGAGGGCTTCGATCGGGTCCATCAACGAGGCCCGGATCGCCGGGTAGAGGCCCGAGAAGATCCCGATCAGCACCGAAATGCTGAACGCCGCGATCACCGAGGTGAGCGTGACGAACGCCTTGGTGTCGTTAAAGAAGTAGATGATGATCTGTGGAATCGCGAAACCGCAGCAGACCCCGAGGATTCCGCCGAGCCCGGAGAGCACGACCGTCTCGATCAGGAACTGCTGACGGATGTCTCGGCGCTTCGCGCCCAGGGCGCGTCGGATTCCGATCTCTCGGGTTCGTTCGGTGACCGTCGCGAGCATGATGTTCATGATGCCGATGCCGCCGACGACCAGCGAAATCCCGGCGATCGACCCGAGGATCAGGTTGAACGTTCGTGCGGTCTGTTGAGCGGCGAGCAGGAGGTCATACGGGACGACGATCGCGACGTCTTTCTTGGGATGATAGGGGAAGACGGCGGCTTCGATGATCGGGTGGGTCGGCTTGACCTCCTCGATCGATCCGACTTGCAGGGTCACCTGGGAGAGCTGGGTTTCCTCCGCTTCCATCGAGCCGGCGCGGCTGTTCATGATCTTCTCGCCGAACCGGAGCTTGCAGGTGGTGAGCGGGATGTAGACGTCCTTGTCGAACTCTTGACCGGCGAGGCTGCCGCCGATCGCCGCGGAGCTGCCGCGCTCCTTGGTCACGCCCACGACGGTGTAGTAATCCGACCCGAGCTTCACCGTCTGGCCGACCGGGTAGTCGATGGGGAAGAGGGTCCTGGCGGTCTCGTGGGCGAGGACGGCGTAGTTCATCACCTTTTCGTTGTCGGAGGCGGTGAGGAACCGGCCTTTTTCGAGCTCGAGTCGGTTGAAATCAAGGTAGTCCTGCGTGGTGCCGACGACCCGGCCGTCGAGGAACTTGTCGAGGTGGCGGATCTGCTTCTTGATCTCACGGATCGGGAGGGCCTTCTTGATCGTCGGGACGGTCTCCATGATCCGGTCGAAGTCTTCGTACTTGAGCCCGTAGTTAAGCACTCGGGCGGGCCTGCCGCCGCTGGCCTGGGCTTCGTCGCTGGGCTTCACCGAGCGGACGATGATGTTCGTCGCCCCGAGCTGCTGGATCCTCACCTGGGCTTCGCGGCTGGAGCCTTCGCCGACGGCCAGCATCGAGATCACCGCCGCCACGCCGAAGACGACGCCCAGGACGGTGAGTCCGGAACGGAGCTTGTGCAAGAGCAAGCTCTTCATGCCGAGTTTAAGCCCGCGCCAGATGCGTTCCATGATAGGCCTCAGTCAGTTCGATGGCGGATGGTCGATGGACGATGGCCGATGGCCGATGGTGAATGTCCGATGTCCGATGTCCGAATTGAAACTCGTTCCCACGCTCCGCGTGGGAATGCAGTCATCGACGCTCTGCGTCGTCTTCGGTTGGAAAATGCGGACGCCGAGCGTCCAAGACGGCATTCCCACGCAGAGCGTGGGAACAAGTGAACGACGGCGACAGGGTTTTTGAAACTCGTTCCCACGCTCCGCGTGG
>JAYUFP010000765.1:0-3795 GCA_043738665.1 Isosphaeraceae bacterium | reverse complement strand
TGAAATTGAATTTGCTGAGAACGCCGCCGGCATAGGCGGGATTCACCTGAAACTCGTTTTGCCGGTCGCTCGGACACTGGAACGTCGATAGCTTGGTCCTGGCGATCGTCGAGTTCGCGAAGAAACCCAGGGGAAACGGGGTGTTTGGACCTTCCGCGCCAAGGGAGAAGTTGTAGGCGTTGGCGAGATTCCCCTGCTCGAACATGGGGAGCATCAGGCAGAACCACGTCGTATTCTGGGCACCCGCGAAAATCGTGGGGAAGCGGCCGTTGGTCCCGTCGTAAATCCTGCCCGGCGGAAAGGCGTTGTGGATGTCGTGGTAGTTGGCCACCGACAGTCCGAGTTGCTTCAAGTTGTTGATGCATTGGGCGCGCCTCGCGGCTTCGCGGGCGGCCTGAACGGCGGGGAGCAGCAAGGCGATGAGGACGGCGATGATTGCGATGACGACGAGCAACTCGATCAGCGTAAAGCCTCGTCGCTGCGACTGAAGAGTCATGCGTTCGCTCCTTGTGTCGATCCGATCGGGACGTGCGGGAACCGTCGAAGATTTCACTCCGAAGCATTCAGACATCTACGTATCGCTTGGACGGTCTCGAAGAATTGCCTCTGTCAGACTAACGCGCCCCGATCCGGCGGGCGAGAGAGAAGTTTTAAGAATTCTTAAATCCGCCATGGAACCGCATTCCTATTCCAACTGCCCCGCGATCACCTCGATCGGGTGCAGCGCCTCCACCCCCGCTAATCCATGCACCTGGCTCCGGCATGAGAACCCCGGCGCGACGAATCGGGCCGAAGGCTCCGCCGCGATCGCCGGTAGGATCACACGCTCGGCCAGGGCCTTGCTCACGTCATAGTGTCCCAGTTCGTAGCCGAACGAACCCGCCATGCCGCAACAACCCGAGTCGAGTTCCTTGACGTCGAGACCCGGGATACGCTTGAGCGCCGCGATTGTACCGCCCGTGCCGACGAGCGCCTTCTGCTGGCAATGCCCGTGCAAGAGGACTCGACCCTCCTTCGCCGACAGCGGCAACTCGGGCACGCGCTCGCGGTCGGCGACGAACGCATCCACAAGAATCGCCGCGTTGGCCACGACTTCGGCGTCGGGTCCGAGCCGGAAATCGCGGTACTCATCGACGAGCGTCAACAGGCAACTCGGCTCGACTCCGACGATCGGCATTCCCCGCTTCGCATAAGGGGCGAGCTTCCGGACGTTCTCCTCCGCAAGGTTCCGACCGAGATCGAGCAGCCCCTTCGAGATCGCCGGTCGCCCGCAGCACGACAATCCCGCCAACTCGACGCGATACCCGGCGGCCTCCAGGACTCGCACCGCCGCCCGGCCGACTTCGGGACAGTTGTAGGTCGTGAAACAGTCGTCCAGAAGCACGACCGAGCCCCGCGACCCGGCCTTGGCGTGCGGGGTGTGACGCTTAAACCATTTCCTCAAGTGATTCGAGTCGAACAAAGGCAAAGTGCGGCGACGGTCAACGTGGATCAGCTTTTCGAGGAGCCACTTGAACGCCGGTTGACGCAAAGTCCAGTTCGCGAGAGGTGCGGTCGCCGAGCCGATGGGATTTAATGCGTTGATGTGTCCCATCAGGAGCGAGCCGAGCGGGGCGGGGCGGTTCTTGTACTTCTGATAGAGGACCTCCGCCTTGAGCTTGGCCATGTCCACGTTCGAGGGGCATTCGCTCTTGCAGGCTTTGCACTGAAGACAGAGGTCGAGGGCTTCGTGCAATGTCTCGTTCGACCAGCCGCCCTCGGGAAGATCGCCCGACATCACGAGCCGGAGCGCGTTCGCGCGGCCGCGGGTCGTGTGCATCTCGTCCTTCGTGACCATGTAGCTCGGGCACATCGTGCCGGTGTTCGTCTTGCGGCAAGCGCCGACCCCCGAACACATCTCGATGGCTCCGGCGAACCCCCCTTGGTTCGAGAAGTCGAAGGCGGTCGTCGTCGGCTCGACGGGATGATAGCTCGGGCCGATCCGCAGGCTCTCTCCGGGATCGCTCGACGCCACCACCTTGCCCGGGTTCATCAGGTTCGACGGGTCGAACGCGCGTTTCACGGCCTCGAAGCCGGCGTAGACCTCGGGGCCGAAGAGCTTGGCGTTCCAGAGGCTGCGGGCGAGGCCGTCGCCGTGCTCTCCGCTCATCGCGCCTCCGAACTCGGCGACGAGGTCGGAGACCTCGCGAGCGATCGTCCGCAACGCATCGACTCCCGCCTCGGTTTTCACATTCAGGATCGGCCGGATGTGGAGACAGCCGACGTCGGCGTGCCCATAACACGCGGCCTGAACGCCCTGCTTGCCGACGATCTTGAAGAACCGCTCGTAAAACTCAGGGAGCCGGTCCGGCGAAACCGCCGTGTCTTCGACGAACGCGACGGGCTTTGCGTCCCCGACCATCGCCATCAACAGCGAGAAACCCGCCTTGCGGACCTTCCAGAAATCGTCGCGAGAGGCAGGGGTGAGGCACTTCTGGACTCCCAGAACACCGGGCTGACCCTCGAATTTACGCGCCAGCATCTCGGCGCGCTCGGCGAGTTCCTCGGCGCTATCGCAATAGAACTGGGCCGCGAGGACGGCGGCGGGTCGGCCTTCGGCGAAGGTCAGCTTCTTCGCATAAAGCGGGTTCGAAGCGGCGAGGTCAAGGATCATGCGGTCGAGCATCTCGACGGCCACCGGGCCGGTCGCCACCATCTCCATCAAGCGATCGAGCGCGGCGGGGATGGTCGCGAACGAGAGGACGACCAGCCCTTGAGCGGCGGGAATCGGCACCACCTTCAGTTGAGCCGCGCGGACGACGGCGAGCGTCCCTTCGGCGCCGACGATCAGCTTGGCGAGGTTGAATTTCCAGGGGTCGTCGACCCAACCCCGGGCGCGAACGGGAAGGCCCGGGATGAACTCGTCGAGGTTGTAGCCGCTCACACGTCTGAGGATCTTGGGGAACTTGGCGGCGATCGCCTCGCGATGAGCGTCCACGGTGTCACGAACCGTGCGGTGGGCGCTGCCGACGATGTCGGGCCGTTGACAGATTGTGTCAAGTTCGCCGGCTTCGAGCGGGCCGAACGTGGCCGGGGTGCCGTCGCTCATGACGACTTCGACGGCCTTCACATGGTCGACGGTTTTCCCATAACGAAGCGAACGCGCTCCCGCCGAGTTATTGCCGATCATGCCGCCGATCGTGGCGCGGTCGGACGTGGAGACGTCGGGGCCGAACATCAGGCCGAGAGGTTTCAAGTGGGCGTTGAGCTGGTCGAGGACGACCCCGGGCTCGACCTGCACGGTCATCGTGTCTTTATCGACGACCCCGATGCGGTTGAGATACTTGGAGAAGTCGATGATGACGGCGTGGCCGATGGTCTGTCCGGATAGACTCGTGGCGGCGCCCCGGGGGACGACCGGGGCCCCTTCCTCGGCGGCGATCTTCACGGCGGTCGCGACGTCACCGGCGGTCCGCGGCAGAAAGACGCCGAGGGGCTCGATCTGGTACAGGCTCGCGTCGGTGGAATAGAGCATCCGCGTGCCCAGATCGTCGTGGACCTCGCCTCGGGTCTCGCGGGTCAAACGATCGTGGAGCCGTGTGCGGTTCAGGGTGTTGGGCATCGTTGCGAACTCGTGGCCGTCGTGGCGGAAGGTGGGCTCGGTCCATCGTCTTTCGAGGAAGGCCGGGGGCTGTTCTCAGGCTTGAATCCCGGGGTGCAAAGCTTCCGCACCGGCCTTCGACCCGAATCGACATTTTACGCCGCCGCGCGGTGCATGCCCATGCCAGTCGTAGCGGTAAGGTGCGCCAACGGATT
>JAYUFP010000764.1:0-11399 GCA_043738665.1 Isosphaeraceae bacterium | reverse complement strand
GAATGCGGCGTTTTCCCGCCGGTTTTCTCGCATCGGTCATCGGCCATTGGTCATCCGCCATCGTTTTTCTCCGGGAAACTTCCGGGACGGACTCTAAGGCCGAACTGGCTTCATCGACATTCGGCGGAGCGAAAAAGACCGCCACGTTCCCAAGGTCTGAGTGAAGCCGCGGTCGATCATCGCGAGAACCCTGACAGCGGCTTGTCCGACAGGTTATAATCAAGTCGGGCGTTACATCCGCGTCGGCTCACATTCCTGTTCTCTCTCGAGAAGGAGTCCCCCGGTGAGAATCCGCACGCTCTCCAAGGGGGCCAAGGGGCCTGAGGTGCTTTGGCTGAAGACATGGTTGAATGTCCTCGTCACCCCGTCGCCCGGTCTCAAGCACGACAAGACGTTTGACGACGACACCGCCGCCGCGGTGCTGAAGTTCAAGCAACAAAACGCGATCATGCCGCTCAACGGCGTGGCCGACTCCCACATCTACGCCGCCATCTGGCGGAAGACCACGTTCTCGATGTCGAACCCCACCATCTTCGGGAGCCCACTGCGGTTCGACCGCGCGATCTTCCTCGACCACTTCCTGCAGTCGTTCAACGAGATGAGGGAACAGACGGTCCCCAACCTGCTCAACTTCCTGAGCAAGATCGAGTGGGATTCCGGGTTCCAGGCCGAGCACATCCCCTGGGTCGCCTACACACTGGCGACCGCGTGGTGGGAGACCGCCAGGACCTTCGCCCCGATCGGCGAAGGGGGCTGCGACGACACCACCGGTTGCACCGCGATCACCAACAAAAAAACCGGCGCCGTGAACCCCCGATCCTACGGCAAGCCGACTCCTTGCCCCAACTTCGCCAAGAAGCCCCACGGGACGTGCCCCGCCGATCCGACCAACACCGGCAAGACCCACACCTACTACGGCAGGGGCTACGTTCAGCTTACCCACTTCTCGAACTACGAGGCGACGAGTAAAGAGTTCTACAAGCGAGGATTAGTCACCGCCGACGACTACTTCGTCCATTACCCCGAGAAGGTGATGGACGAGAATCATGCTTACATCATCATTTCCGTCGGCCTGCGCGAGGGGAAATTCTTCACCTCGCAGACCCTGGCCAAGTTCATCAACCTGAAGATCCCCGCGACCCCCAAGCAGAGGCTCGCGCAGTACAAGAACGCCCGCCATCTGGTGAACGGGATCGACCACGACGACGACATCGCCGACATCGCCGTCAAATTCGAGAACATCCTGAATATCAGCCACATCGCCGCCCCGCACTGGAGCACAATCCTCGCCCCCGCGCCCCTGCCAAGCCTGACGACGCCGAGTCCGTCGTGGTCGATGTTCAAGGCGGGGCCGTTTTGAGGCGAGGGACGAAAATCCAGGAATTGACGGGCATGGACACGCGCCCTACAATCTGATATCGTAATCTGATATCAAACGACAGGGTGACAATGAGCAGGAAGCAGAGTCAACCGGGGCAAACGCCCGAGATGCCGGAGCCGCCGACCCCGCCCGATCGGGAATGGCCGAAGCTCAACTCCAAGCACCTCGCCACCCTGAATGCCGTTTTTGAAAATCCCAAACGAGGAGACATCCCCTGGCGCGATATCGGAGGGCTTTTTCTGGCGCTGGGAGGTTGGGTGGAGAACCGCGCAGGGTCGCGGCGAGGAGTCGTGCCACGCGAACGCATCGCGATCTTTCACGAGCCTCATCCCGAAAAGGTGACCGATAAGGGGGCTCTTGTGTCTGTCAGGCGTTTTTTGCTGAGCGCGGGAGTCGAGCCGTGGTGAATCACAAGGGATATCTCGGAGTCCTCAAAGTCGATGCCGAGGCGGGCGTAATCCGCGGGCACGTCGTGAACACGCGCGACACGATCACGTTTCAAGGCAAGTCGGTGAATGAGGCGGTGGCCGAGTTCGAGGCGTCCGTCGATGACTATCTGGCGTTCTGTGATTCGCAAGGACAGGCACCGGAGAAGCCGTTTTCCGGTAAGTTTCTCGTCCGAATCAACCCCGCGATCCATCGCGACCTGACGGCACTGGCGCAGACCAAGGGGTTGAGCGTGAACACGCTGGTCGCCGGCGAGCTGAAGCGACTCGCCCGCCGGGGCCGTCCCGCCAAGGCGGTTAGGCCTTGAAAGACGGGAAAGTATCGTAGGCTGGGTCTTGACCCGGCAATGAGGACGACGATGGAAACAATGCTGGGTCTTGACCCAGCCTACAGAGCTACAAAACTACAGAACGAGTCGACGTTCAAGGTCGGGCCGTTTTGAGGCGGGGAGTGTGCTTCAGGAAGACACACCCAACCGCGCTCACCGCCGTTCCGGCTCCCTGGCAGCCAGTTTGATCAGTTTCTCCTGAAGACTCGCGACCGCGACTCGTGCACCGACGTTCATCGGGTCGAGGCGCAATGCGGCGCCGGCTTCGCCCAGCGCCTTCCGCCATGCCGTTTCGATCACGGCGTAATCCTCGACCTGCCAGCCGGCTTTCGCTTCTAGCGCGAAGGCCTCGCTCATCACAATGTGATACTCAGCTCTGTCTGGATGTCTTCGCGCCAGAGTCTTCGCGAAGGCGGAGAGACACGCGGTGGTTCGGCGGGCATCGTCCAGTCGTTTGGCTTTTCGTTGTTCCGCGCCCCTAGAGAAAGCGGCATTCGCGACCTCGACGGCCACGGCGGGAAAGACGTCGGCTCCCGCGCCCATCGCCTCGCAACGTGATTCAATCGCCCGGATGACCGCATCGGCGTGGGCGTCCGGTTCGAGGCGGCCCATCGGTTTGCCCGGAACACCGGTGCCGGACGGATACGGGTCGATGTCGTTGAGAATCCAGACCGTCACCATCCACTCAAGCTGCCTCGGCAAGCGTGTATCGGCCGGGAATCTCCGGATCGCGGCGCGGAGCTTCCGGCACGCGCCGGCATCGGGGGCCAGGTCCAATCGGGTCAAGACCGCGAGGAGTCCGATCGTGGGGTCGGCGTCGGGGTGTTGATTCAATCGATCAAGCATCTGAACGTGTGACTCCAGAAGCCGTCGCCGCGTCTCGACCTGGCCGACGCGATCGAGACATCCGGCGATCGTTCGTCGCAAATCATCGATCAAAACGATGGCCTTCAAATCGCGCGGGTCGTGGACCAGGCCGCTCAGAACCTTTTCGGCACGCCGGAAAAAGACCAGGGCCTCATCGACGTGTTTTTCATTGAAGGCGATGCGCCCGAGTGCGAATAATATATTCACATATACTTCTTCGACATGCGGGTCGTACCTTCGATTCTTCACCTCTTCCAACAACTCCAGGGTTTCCGTGAGTAGCGCACATGATTCGGAGTTGTTACCTCGACCCCGAAGACCCCTCGACAAGTCACGAGCGAGGTCGCAGATGGCGACGACGTTCGACGCGGAGACCATTTGATCCCGCCGCAATTTCACTATCAGGTCATGAACGACGCGCGAAGTCTTCTGGAGCCGTTCCGACGGGTACAGTTGCGGGGCATTCGCGGTTTCGGTCAAGAGTTCAAGGTACTCGCGAATCACCGCCGACGTCTCCTTGTCGCTCTCCACCGCACGCGCCAGCGCGTTCTCGGATTGTCGCCAGAGGACGAAAAGGCCCACAAGGCTCGATGTCACGGTGAGCGCAAGCACGGCCAGAAGCACGGCGAAGCCCGGTCGGCGGCGGCACCAGCGGATGGTCTGTTCGAGCTTCGAGACCGGACGCGCGAGGATCGGGAACCCGTCGAGCCAGCGCTGGAGGTCGTCCGCAAGTTCCCCCGCCGAAGCATATCGCCGTTGCGGGTCCTTCTTCAGACAGGTCAAGGCGATCGTTTCGAGGTCGCGAGACAGGCCCGGGACCAGCGCCCCCGGCGGCGCGGGCTCACTGTTTTGGACCAGGGCGAGTGTCTCACGGGACGTCGCCGCCTGGAACGGCGGACGCCCCGTCAAGAGGCAGTACAGGGTCGCCCCGAGGGCATACACGTCGGCACTCGGGCCGACCCCGGAGCGTTCGACCTGCTCCGGGGCCATGTACGATGGGGTTCCACGCACGCCGTCCGTCGCGCCCGTCTCGTCTTTCGTCCGGGAAATGCCGAAGTCGGTGACCATCGGCGTGAGCTGATCCCAACGGCCCTCGGACGGCCCGTCGAGGAGGATGTTGGAGGGCTTGAGGTCGAGGTGAACGATCCCGGCCTGGTGAAGGTCGTGAACGGTTCGGGCCATGGTCGCCATCAGCACGGCCGCGACTCGCGCCGGCAAAGGGCCGGGGGTGCGTTCCGCCAGACTCCCCCCGGGGATCAGGTCGAGAACAAGATAGAGGCATCCCTCGTGTTCGTCCGCTTGGTGGATTTGAACGACGTTGCGATGGCGGAGCCGCGCGACCGCCCGGGCTTCGTCGAGCCAGCGCGTCCGCTCCGCCTCTCCGATCCCGGCACCGCCGCCGACGACCTTGATGGCCACGCGACGGGCGAGCCGCGGCTGCCAGGCCTGGTAGACGACCCCCATCCCCCCTCGCCCCAGCTCGCGTTCGATCACGAAACCGGGGATCAACGGGGGTTGATGCGGAAGAGGGAGCCGTTCCGGCTCAGTCAACCTGGACGCCGACGAATTCGCGGCCATCCGCTCCAGAACATTCTGACAGACGGGGCAAGTCTTAACATGCTCATCCACCGCGGCGAACCGCGTCGCGCTCGACGCGTCGTGAGCGAGCCTGCCGAGCGTCTCCGGAGAAGGGCATGTGGACATGAGATGACCCCGAAGACGTCTTATTTGTAGTTTGTAGGGTGGGTCAGCGAAGCGGAACCCACCACACATAAACATTGAGGCTCATCACTCGTTCCCACGGTCCCCCGTGGGAACGAGTGTGATTTTCCCGAATCAGCCGACATCCGGACCGCCCGCTTCTTCCGTCCGCCGTTCGTTCAAGAGCCGCTGCCCCTCCTCGCGGAGCATCCGTCCGACCCGTTTCCGAGCGGCGAACGTGGCGTAATAGTTCATTTTCAAGGTCTCGGAAGTCTCGCCGACGGTCTTCCCTTCGACGGCGATGCTCCAGAAGACCTGCCAGGTCCGATCACCGATCCGCCGCCGCACGGCCTCCTGAACGTCTCCGGCCATTTGGAGCAGCAGCGGGCGTTCCGAATCCGGGCTTTCGTCGGCCTCCGGCCAGGCTGCTTCGTCCCGGTCATCGAGCGAAACGAAGGGCTCAGCTTTTCGCTTCCGCTTGATATCGATCGACCGCGAGCGGCACAAAGCGAAAAGCCAGCCGCGAAACGTCCGCCCCGGGTCGTAGCGAAAGGAGCGCATCCGCCGCGCCAGGTCGACCCAGATTCGCTGGCAAAGCTCGTCGGTGGTCTCGGCGTCGAAGCGGTAGCGACGGCAATAGAACCGGATCACCGGGTCATAACGCGCGACGAAATCAAGCCAGGCGTCGTGGTCGCGCCAATCGCACAAGCGGTTCAGGAGAGTCGAACTTGTCGTACCCGCGTCGTGGCGGAGCATCGATGTGGCCTCGGGTCTGGGGGGTGATCCGGATCGATTTTGCGGCGTCGTGTTAATACCCTTCGTACAACTTTACAGGAAGCCTCAGCACGTCCGGTTATAACCGACGCGCCGAGGCTATACCATTAGCTCCTGTCCAACGTGATTGTTTGGAGGCGTCCCTCAAATGCTACGCGATGCGCTACGGACCCGAAGCTCGTTCGTCCTTGTTGCGGCGTTGGCCTGCCTCTCTTTCACCGCATTCGGCAACCCGGCACGAGCCGACCTCTTCTTCGGCAACATACTTTCGTTCCAGGTTAAGGACACGAACCAGGGCTCCACCGTACCTCAAAATTTTCTGGTGAACGACACGTCGATCAACGACCCGCCCGAAATCATCTTCGGCGGGGGCAACATCGACACCGGGACGCTCACGGTGACCGACCATCAAATGTACTTCCAGTACACTCAGACCGCCCTTTTCGACACCGCAACCTTTAACGGGTCGATCATTCGCGAGGTCTCGCCTAACATCCCCCCGATCACGTCCGTGACCATTGATAAGCTCTCAACCTTCGCCGGATTGTCGCAGTCGCGAGTCACGTTCGATTCGACGGGTATCTTTATCAACGTGTCGGGGCTCACGGTCCATGCCGGCAATGTCCTTCTCCTCGACGTGAATCAAGCCGCGATCCCCGAACCCTCGCCCCTCACGTTGATCGCCGCGGCCGGTCTGGCATCCGGCGCGTTCGCGTGGGTTCGCCGACGGGCGGGAAGATAATCGGTTTCAGTAGGCTCATTGGTTTCAGTCGAGTCGCCGACATCAGGCCCCCCGAAGGGTGCGTCTTCGCGACGCACCCGCCTGACTTTCGTGACATTCCTCCGATCGAAATCGTGTCGAGCGAAATCTGGACCTGAGAGGTATAATCGATGGGAACGTAACGAAGACCCGACAGGAGCGGTTCCCATGCAACGCGTTCGAGTCACGGTCGGCCATAATTCGGAGGATTCCTCCGACGATCTCCGATGGGTCGCCCGCGTCCGCCGGGATCTTTGGGCGCATTCTCCCGTCGAGATCGACCCCGACAGCCCTGCCCACGGGACGCGTCGGGACGCCGACCAAAATGCTTACTTCGAATTCGCCACGGATCGTTTGGCCGAGGTCGAACGGATCCTGAAAGAGTTCGGCCACGCGGACCGGGCGAAAGTGGAGGTCGTCGCGGATGAGGCCGGCATGGAGTGTCTGAAATGCGGGACGATCTCATCCCCTTTCTTCACGACCTGTCCCACCTGCGCGTTCCGAGATATCGACCCTTGCCCGTACTGCCGTAATGAAATCGCGCGGCTGGCCTACCTTCCGGTCTCCGGAGATGTGTTCAAGTGCCCGATGTGCCATCACCGGGTCAGGTTCCATTTCCACGACCCCATTACCGACGCGAACGGCCATTACAACGAACCGGTGGTACTGGTCAGTCCCGCGGAGGCACCGGTCGTACACGATGTTTGACGAACACGGGCACATGCGGATCTCGCCCCGCGCCCTTCAGAAATTCGCCTTCGACGACGCCGACTGGTTGATCAATCACGTCCTCCTTCCGGGAACCCCGATCGGGTTTCCCACGCATCGGCAGTACGCCCGATTCATCGACTACCTGACCGCTCAGACAGGGATCCGGCCTCACCACTTCCTGTTTCGCGGCAGTGCGAAGATCGGGTTCAGCATTTCATCCAAGTGAACTCGCGTGCCGAGCCGAGTTGAACGGGGTGTTGAGAGGGGCATCGACTCCGGAGTGTTGCGAGTATCCATTCAAAGTCAATGCGTTCATCTTCCGCGATCGCTGGGCGGTCCATCGGCGGTATCACACCGACCTTGATGACCTCCGCCGCGGATTAACCGCGAAACAGGACGCGCTGCCGCAAGCCCCTATCGATCCTCTCCCGCACCAAATAGGTTGATAAACGTTTCACGCTCCTCACGCCACGATCGGCAACTGCGAGAAGAACTCGTTCCCCTTGTCGTCCACCAGGATGAACGCGGGGAAATCAACGACCTCGATCTTGTAGACGGCTTCCATCCCCAGTTCGGGGTATTCGAGAAGCTCCACCTTCTTGATGTTGTCTTGCGCAAGGATCGCGGCGGGGCCTCCGATCGAACCGAGGTAGAACCCGCCGTGCTTCTTGCATGCGTCCGTCACGTCTTGCGAGCGGTTCCCCTTGGCGATCATGACCAGTGATCCGCCTTGAGATTGGAACAGATCGACATAACTATCCATTCGACCCGCCGTCGTGGGGCCGAACGAGCCTGAAGGCATGCCTTCGGGGGTTTTCGCGGGGCCTGCGTAATAAACGGGGTGGGCCTTCAGGTAGTCGGGCATGCCTTCGCCGCGGTCGAGGCGCTCCTTGATCTTGGCGTGGGCGATGTCCCTGGCGACGACGATCGTTCCCGAGAGCTTGAGCGGAGTCGAGACCTTATATCGGGTCAACTCGGCCAGGATCTCGGCCATGGGACGGTTCAGGTCGATCGGGACTCCCGCCTCGGCACCCAAGCCCACGCGATGCTCGGCGGGGAGGAATCTCGCCGGGTTGCGTTCGAGTTCTTCGAGAAAGACGCCTTCATGTGTGATCTTGGCCTTGATGTTGCGGTCGGCCGAGCAGGAAACGCCGATCCCCACCGGGCACGACGCGCCGTGTCTGGGAAGGCGAATCACCCTGGCGTCGAGCGCGAAATACTTGCCGCCGAACTGCGCGCCGATGCCGCTCCGGCGGGCGATCTCCATCACAAGGGCCTCGGCCCCGGGGTCGCGGAAGGCGCGCCCGAGCGTGTTGCCTTCGGTCGGCAGGGAGTCGAAGTAGCCCGCGCCGGCGAGCTTCACGGCCTTCATCGTGGCCTCGGCCGACGTTCCGCCGATCACCACGGCGAGGTGATACGGGGGACACGCGGCCGTACCCAGCGACCGCAGCTTTTGATCGAGGAACGTCCGCAGACTTTTCGGGTTCAGAAGCGCCTTCGTTTCCTGATACAGGAACGACTTGTTCGCCGAACCGCCACCTTTGGCGACGAACAGAAACTCATACGTGTTGCCGTTGGTCGCGTGGATGTCGATCTGCGCGGGGAGGTTCGTGCCGGAGTTCGCCTCTTCGTAGAGGCTCAACGGCACGGTCTGCGAGTAGCGGAGGTTTTCCTTGATGTACGTTTCGTATACGCCGCGCGACAAGAATTCCTCGTCCTTTACGCCGGTCCATACGCTTTGGCCTTTTTTGGCGATGACCGTGGCCGTGCCGGTATCCTGACACATCGGGAGCTGAAAGCCCGACGCGACCACGGCGTTGCGCAAGAGCGTAAGCGCCACGGTCCGGTCATTCGCGGAGGCTTCGGGGTCGTCGAGGATCGCGGCGACCTTTTCGAGGTGCTTCGCCCGGTACAGGAACGAGACTTCCCGAAACGCCTCGCGAGCGAGCAAGGTCAGGGCCTCGGGAGCGACCTTCAAGACCTCGACGCCTTCAAAGGGGACCGTGGTGACGTGGTCGGACGTCAGCTCGCGGTAGACGGTCGAGTCGGGGCCGGTCGGGAACGGGTCTTGATACGCGAATTCGGGCATGGGACGGGCTCACGGCCAATGGGTTTGGTGCGTCTCAAGGACGCACCCTACAGGGAAGTCAAAAACTCCGACAGCCTTCGCCGGAGCACCGCGTAATCAAACACCTCAACCGCCAGCGCGCGGTTCCTCAGCCGGGTCGTTTCAAAATCGCTCATCCTCCAGCTTTGCAACCGTTCGGCCAGGCGTTGAGGATATCCGGCGTCGTGCATTCCACGATACGGCAAGGTCTGCCCGGTTTCCGCCAGTAAGCGGTGGGCTTCGCCGACGTCGGTGCAGATCAACGGGGTTCCGCAGCCGAGGTACTCGGGGAGCTTGGCCGTGGTCCGTCCCCAGCCGATCGGGTCGTCGGTCTGGGTCGAGAGCCCGGCGTCGAACACGTTCATCCACCGCGGGACGTCCTCGTGCGGAACCTTTCCGATGAGTCGCAAGCGGTCTCCCAGGTTGAGGCGTTCTCTCGCCGCTTCCAGAATCGCGCGCCCGGGGCCGTCTCCCACGACGACGCCCGTCACCGGGGATTCCGCCGGTAAAATCGCCAACGCTTCGGCGAGTTCCCACCCTGAGTACATCTCGAACGCCGGGAGCGTGGTCAGACTCCCCACGAACCCGACCACGAACCGGCCTTCGAGACGGTGCTCGCGACGAAGCGCGACCACTTCGGGGTCGTCGCGACGGGGACGAAACACGGACGTTTCCACACCGTCGGGGAGCCAGAGGGCAGGGGGGAGCGGCCTTCGCGGGTTTAGCTTCTGGAAATAGTCCTGGAGATACGAGCCGCGAAAGACCAGGGCGTCGGCCATGGGGGGAAGAGCTTGGTCGAAAGCATGGGCGAGGCCGACTTCGGCCTTCGAGCGCCCCTGGTTGGCGAGCAACGGGCGTGCGGGGTCTCCCAGCTCATAAATCAGTTTCAAACGCGGGCCGAGCTTCTTGCGGAGCAACGCCAGCGGGGCGGCGGGGATTCCCAGGTCGATGCAATAGATCCATTCGCCGCGGAACACCCGCAAGGCCTTCGCGATCGGAAGAATCGAGCCGATTCGTCCGCGCTCCTTGTAAAGGATGGAGACGTCGGGCATGTTCCCGAACAGGGACCGCGCGCGCGGACCCTGGACGGAATCCGCGGGGCCGTTTACGAGCACAAGGCCCCGGGGTGACGGCAATGGAAGGCTCCGTAGGTGGCTGAAGACAGGAATCACGGAACTCAACACAAGGGGACATTGACGGCATTCTTATCAACGGACCACTAAAAGAGCGAGAAAGCCGCCCGTTCCTCGTTCCCACGGTCCTCCGTGGGAATACCGTATAGGACGCTCCACGTCCGCGTTTTCCGGCAGAAGACGACGCAGAGCGTCGGGGACGGCATTCCCACGGAGGACCGCGGGAACGAGTGGGGTTCCTCGCTCTGTTTCAATTCGTTATTTAAATGAGCATCGACTCGCCCTGAACTCTTTTATCCGCTCTCCTGTCCGCATTGAAAGTCGTTGACAGTCGGAATTTCACTGCCTAAACTAAGGTTCGCCGTGCCGAAAGCTTGCGCACGGGCGACCCCCCGAAATGGAGACGCATGGTGGCCGGCAAGCCTTGGGGTGGTCGTTTCGGGACGGGAACCGACCGCCGCGTTGAACAGTTTACCGAATCCATCTCCTTTGACCGTCGGCTCTTCGAGCAAGACGTGCGGGGCTCGATCGCGCACGCTGAGATGCTCGCGCATGTCGGATTGATCACCCCCGACGAATGCCAAAAGATTGTGCGAGGTCTGTCGGAAATCAAGGCGGAAATCGAAGCCGGGCAGTTCGCGTTCGTTCTGGAGCGCGAAGACATCCACATGCACATCGAAGCCGCCCTGATCGAAAAGCTGGGCGACACGGGCCGAAAACTCCACACCGGGCGGAGCCGGAACGACCAGGTTTCGACCGACGTCAAACTCTGGACCCGCGACGCACTCGACCGCATTGATGCCGGCTTGCTTACGTTACAGCGATCTTTATTAGGCGCGGCGGAACGTCATCGCGACGTCATCGTCCCCGGCTACACCCACCTTCAGCGCGCCCAGCCGGTGCTGGCGTCGCACTACTTCCTGGCCTACGTTGAGAAGCTCGAACGCGACCGGGGGCGGGTTCTGGATTGTCGTAAACGATTGAATGTGCTGCCGTTAGGAGCGGCGGCGATGGCCGGGACTTCGCTGCCGATCGACCGCGAACACGTCGCCAAAGCGCTCGGCTTCGAGGGTGTCGCGGCGAACAGCATGGACGTCTCCAGCGACCGTGATTTCGCCATTGAAAGCGTATTTGTGCTCACGATGATCGCCGAGCACCTGGCCGGGTGGGCCGAGGAGTGGGTCTTGTGG
>JAYUFP010000763.1:0-11437 GCA_043738665.1 Isosphaeraceae bacterium | reverse complement strand
CCTGCTTGGCCGATCTACGGGCGTCCTTGAGTTGATAGCCCCGCGCAAAGTTGGTGGGAAACAACTCGGGCATCTGTCGAAAACACTCGTTAAGGGTGCGTCGGAACTCTTGCGGGTCGTTGACGATATGCGGATAGCGTTCTTCCGAGATGGGCACGCAAATGGTACGATGCCCGCGCGACGACCGTGTCGCGATTCCGTTGGCCATGATCCACCTCCTTCCGGCACTGTGGATCATCGCCTTTTTCGCTTCTCATGTCAGCATGCTACCCTCCACCCCCCAAAATCCGTGACGGTCAGCAAAAAACTGTCCGAGTTAGAAGATACGATACGGGTGTTATTGCGTCACATTCGGCGGCATGACGACAACCCCTTCCTTGATGCAAGGGGTTTTCACCTGGGGCAGTCCCTTGTAGGGGCATTTAACGGGATGGACACCGCCACGGTAAGTCGCGGAAAGGTCTTCCACCTTGGCCGACGGGTGATTATTCGCCAGCCACACGGTGAACTGGGCGCGGGCGTCGTGGAAGTTATCCTTCGTAACCGTCGGATAGGATTTCGAATCGGTCACTTTGACCGATTGCGCAGTGACCGGTTCGGAGCCGAAACACGACCAACCCGCCGGACACGTCGTTTCTACGCAAACCCAGTTCGGGGTCTGATACTCCCATACGCAATACTCGGTGTCGCTGACATTGGGCATGACGATCAGTCCTCTCATGAAAAACAATGACGGAACGGGGCAGGATCAAGGCCGTAGGGTTCGCGCTACGCGGAACCCCCAGTCGAAGTTGTAAAGATGAGGCTGACGCACGTCAAAAGGCGATGCACCTCGGTGGAATCCGTGGGTCATCATTGACTGTTCGGACAGATATGACCCACCCCGGATGCGGGCCGCCATATATGGATTTTTCGCCGCGGCCTCGGCCTGAGCCAGGTCGCCCGCGTTACCTAGGCAGTCGAAGAGGCCGAGGTCATTAGGTTTGAGCGTCGCGACCAGGTGGGTGCGGGATTCGGAGTCGTGGGCCGAAGCCCGGGCGTAGAACGGGAGCAACACATCCGAATTTCCGAAATATCGCGACGTGACAGCACCGGCCGCCGCCGCGTCGTCGAACTCAATGTCGGTCGGCAAACGATAGCCGTGGGCCGAGGCCCGATCGGGGGCGAGCATGAGCACCCCTTCGGCGTCGGGGATGTAACACCGGTCGCGCTCGGGCAAGGATTCGGTCTTCGATAGGGCGACACAGAAGCGTGCCGCGTCTTGGAACCGCAGGAACGTCATCGGGCAATCGGGCCAAGGGCTGATGTCCGGGACCACGACGGCGTCCGGGACGAGCTTCCGGAATTGGCGGACCGTGACCTCCGTGTCCGTCATCTCGACCTCCCGTTTCAGTGAGTCGATCGTGATATGAACGAAGGTCAATCCGGTCGGACCGACACGCCATCGAAACCTCGTCCGGTAGCCGAAATGGTCGCGTTTGCCGAGTTCGTCGTCGACCTCGGCGACTTTTTCACGGAACTGCCAGCGGAACAGCAGCCACTTAGCCGCGCCGTGGATTCCCGGGTCGGGGTCGTCGCGGTAGAGGGTGAAGATGGAGTCGGCGGTGCCCTTGGGCAAGCCGGGGGCCTCGGGGGTCGGCGCGACCTCGCCGAGGGCCAGGATCAGGGCGCGTCGCGCCGAGACGTTGCTCTCGACCCGCAAGCGATCGGTCACGACTTTCGGCGGCATGCGCATCGCGCCGAGGTTGTGGATCAGGAACGAACGGGCCTGGGGGTTGGGATCGTGCTTAAAGAGGGACCAGGCGGCGGTCGATTCGTCGAGGCGGATGGCCGCGCACGCGGCGTTGGCGCGGCTGCGGTCATGTCGGGCGACCTCATCGTCGTTCGTCGACTCAGACGGGGTCGCGGCGTCTCGCTCCAATCTCAATCGCAGGCCGGGAAGGCGGAGACCTAGTGCCCTGGCGAGCGGTGTGATCTCTTCGGGGGTCGCCGAGAGCAGCCGGTCGTAGGCGTGATCGGCGAAGGTTGTCCCTTGGTCGGCGAGGATCACCGCGGCGTTGAGCTTCTTATCGGGCGACTGCCCGGCGAAGAGGGCGTGAAGACGCTGCTCCGCTCGCGATTGATACGTCTCGATCAGGGCGGGAAGGGCCGACGGGTCGGCCGCCTCCACCTGCCGGAACCATACGTCGGCGTTGCCCCGAGCGCGAAACTCGAAAGCCGTGCCTACGATGGTGCCGGCCAGCATGATTCCCGCCGCCGCCGACAGTTTCGAGCGACGCTTCCGAGCCCATGACCGCCCTTTTTTCCACCAAGCGGAGCCCTTCACGGCCTCGTCGCGGGAGAACCGGCGGAGGTCGTCGGCCATCTCGGCGGCGGAGGCGTAGCGGTCGGACGGGTGCTTCGCCATCGCCACGGCGACGATCGTCTTCAGATCGGGCGAAATCCCCGGCCTGGCGTCGTCGAGGGCGGGCGAGGGGCCTTCACTGAGGATCGCTTCCAGGATCGCCGCCGACTCCTTCTGCGGATACGCCCGGCGCCCCGCCAGAATCTCGAAGAGGATCGCCCCGAGGCCGTAGACGTCGCTGGCCGGGCCGATTTGCTTGCGCGTACCGCGCGCCTGCTCGGGGCTCATGTACGCCACCGTGCCGACGGGCAGGCCGTCAAAAGTCGCCGTCGCGTCGGGGTCGTCGAAGAACGCCGCCAGGCCGAAGTCGGCGACCTTGGCGGTGAATTCGGGCGTACCGGCCCTGTCGAACGAGCCGAGGCCCACCAGCAAAACGTTGGACGGCTTGAGGTCGCGGTGGACGATCCCTTCGAGGTGGACTCTATGCACGCCATCGGCGACCTGCTGCACGAGTGACGCGGCCCAGGTCTCTGGCGCCCGCCAGCCTTCGGGGCGGTCGGCCAGCCACGAGCCGAGTGAGCCTTCGGGGCAGAACTCCATCGCGAAGAAGCAGAGTTCGCCGAGCTCCTCGGCATGCACGACGCGGACGACATTCGTGTGATCGATCCGGATGGCAAAACGCGCGTCGTCGAGGAATCGCGCGCGAAGCCGGGGGTGTTTTTGGACGAGCCCGCTCGGAATCTTCAAAGCCCATCGACAATCCAGGGTGGGGTCACGCACCAGGACGACCCTGCCGAACGTCCCTCGCCCCAGGTCGCGTATGAACTCGTACTTGCCGACCCTGCACAGGTCGCCGTCGATGTGCCCATCCGCCTCGACCCAGATCGAACGCAAGCGTGCCAGGAGCGCGTCCACCGACGACTCCGAACTGCCGGTCGAACCGTTCGAATCGTGGTCGGGCTCGGACCGGGACGGCCCGCCCGGATCTGCCCAGGGTCTCATCGACGAATACTCCGCTCGGTTTGGACGTCTGCCCGGTGATAGATGCAATTCGGTGACGTCGCCGAACCCCAATTCGAAAGAATCGACGTCAACGGACGTCGGCGTCGGACTCGCACGCAGTCTGTCGGAGGGGATTTCGCGAATCAAGGGAAATCCCAAGTGCCGCCCGTTTCGAGATAGGCTGCGTGGAGGGAGCGAGTCGCACGGTCGCACAACCTGCTCGCGTAGGAGGCGGAAACGCGCAGTCGGTCACCGATTTCCTGACGCGTGGCTCCTTCAAGGAGTAGCAAGGCGACCTCGCGGTCTTGCGGGGCAAGGACCTCGATCGCGCGGTGGAGGCAATCCTTACGAGACTTCCTCTCCAATCGACCGCTCGGCGACGTGCCGGAACCGGTGAGGTCGTCCTCGGCCAAGTTACCGACGGTTATGTCGCCGCCATTCCTCGCGGCGTTATTCTTGCGGATCGTCTCGTTGATCTTGTTGTGAAGAATTCTCAGCAGCCAGGCGGCTTCGACACGGGCGTTTTCTCCGGGCGCCTGCCCTTGGTCTTTTGCCTTCCATGCCGCGAGCAGTGCTTCCTGAACAAAGTCCGACGCCCCCGCCGCCAAGACCTGTGAGCGTCGGAGCCGCTTCCTCGCCACTTTAAGGAGGAAGTCCCGATGCGTCTCTAACCCGTCGTGGGGGCGATCGTCCAGGCTTTGAGACTCTGAAACGCTCCCTGAGTCGTGATGGTGCGGGGGTGACATAAGTTTTCGGTTCCGATCCTTCAAGAAATCGCGTCTTTACTTTCAGAAGGTTGAGAAAGTATTCGCGATCAAACCGAACTTGTTGCGAAGTACGCGAAGAATTCCGACCCTCGACCCCGTCTTTGCAGAACTTGACCCGGCGGGAAACGGGAACGACGAGAACCCCCGCCGCGCCGATGGTCTGCGGACGCAATGATCCGATCTCGGGCGTCGTTCGACAAGAAAATTCCGGTCGCAATTCCGCCCCCGTGATCGCGGATCGGCGACAACCTTCACCAAGGTTTGTCGTCGTATGTCGTGATATGAACAGCTAAAAAGAATCGACTATTTCAGGGAAAGGTGGCTTCCGATGAGTTGCGTCTTGAGCCGGGAATGCACCAAAACTCGCCGGCGCTCGTTCCGCCCGTCAATCGACGGCCTCGAGTCGCGCGTCGTTCTTTCGACGGCCGTCGCTTTCCCGACGGCGATGATTGCGGCCTTCGGCGACCTGAATTCTCAAGTCGTGAACTACGCCGGTTCGCACCTCCACCAGAAGGTCGGCGGCGGCGAGTGCGCGCATCTGGCCACCGAAGCACTTCGGGTCGCCGGGGCCGATTTCTCGGTCCATGACCCGAACAAGAACGGCGACTACACCTGGGGCACGCTCGTCACCACGATCACGCCCGGTCGCGACAGTTCGTCGTCGGCGTGTCGCCCGGGCGACATCATTCAGTTCCAGAACGTCAAGATGTCCGGCGGGTGGACCGCCGACCATCACACCGCCATCGTCGCGGCTGTCGACAGCCACGGTCGGCCGACGCAGGTTTACGAGGAGAACGTGGGCGTGAACGGTAAGGGAAAGGGCGCCGGAACCCACGACCGCACGGACAGACTCGACCCCCTGACCATCAACTCGAAGACGGTCCTCGCCGGCACGGTCCACGTCTATCGCCCCGTCAAGCGCGTCGACGTCGCCAACGCATCCCAGTTCACGGCGGTAAACAACACGAACTCGTCCCAGACGGTGACGGAGTATTTCAACGGGAAGAAGCAGTTCACGATGTCACTCACCGCGTTCAACACGGCCGGCAGCTACAACACCGGCAAGGTCTCGAGCAGCGGAAAGGCGACCTGGACGATCGGCATCAACGGCAAGACGATCGCCCTGAACAACGCCGCCGGTTATGAGGTCTATACGTCGAACGGCAAGACGACCATCCGCGCGATCTGACGCCCCGGCTCACGACGGTGTGAGTCATGGAAAGAACAGTTTGCATTGAAGCTCCCCGTCAGGCCCTCGCCATGACGGGTGGAAAAAAAGCCGGTGCGGGCGCACGTCCGTCATTCGCCCTCCCGAGGAGGACGACGCCCGCGCCGGCACACCTATCTTATGATCAACACCTTGAGGCTAAAAGGAATCTTTATGCAGACGTTACGGGGACGAATCTTCTCGCCCATCGTGCTGGCGGCCCTCCTGGCCGTTTCGCCCGGATTGGTGCGGGCGAACAGCGTCGTGATCTTCAACCAAAGCAAGAGCACCGTCTGGATCACGACGCAAGTCTTTCAGCATGCGAGTCAGACGCACAGCGGCTACGACTCGTGGGTGACGCAAGGGTGGTGGTCGGTCCCGCCCGGCAAGGCCATCCAGGTGTATTCCGGCGAGAGTAGCATGTTCTGGCTGCGGGCGACCACGAACACCTACAACGGGACCGCTTTGACCTGGCCCAACGTGACCATCGGCAGCGCGTTCATCAATCCCAACGCGTTCCGACTCGAAGCCGGCTCGGGGTCTTTCTTTCCCGCCTTCGATGTCCAGCCAGGGACGGCACACTGGGTCTACAAGGCGTCAGACCTCACTGCGCACGGGTGGTCCGGCGCCGGCGGCTTCAACCACCTGAACAGCACCGGCACCCACTACATCGGCGGCCCCAAGACGATTTCCAGCAAGACCTTGTCGTTCAGCTACTCGGCCAACTGGAACGGTAGCACGTTGTTGAACCGGAAATTCCAGCCGCCCCCCGGGGCGAACGTCGTCTACTACACGTACTCACTCTCGTCGTCGAGGGGCGTTCAGGTGTCGGGCTGGGATCCGCCCTTCAGCAGTTCCACCGGCCCCTGGCTGGTCGGCTGGATCGCCGGCAGCGGCAACTTCTGGGACCAGTGGCGCGGGAGCTACGTGGGATCGGTAACGCTCTATTATTCCTATCCGTGATCGTCTTATTTATTATTTCGATATCGATGTAATCTTATCGCTGGATATCGTCAATTATTAAGAGTTGTCGGGTTTGTCGAGAAAACCCGATGAATGAGGCTTATTCCCCCCCGGCGAAGCTCGCGCGGCGGGGTTCCAGAGCATCCCGGGTCTTGCGGGATGGCGGGTTCGGCCCGCTTTTGTCGCGGAGTTCGAGAGAAGGGCATCACGAACGACGGCTTCGTCGGCGAGGGCGCGCGAGTGACGCGCCGGGCCCGGCGGCGCAACCTGGAGGACGAGTCATGAATCGGTGCAATTCGATCGCGGCCTTGACCCTGACTTTGCTCACGATCGGGGGTACGGCCCGCGCCGGCTGGGGCATCAAGGATTTGAACCCGCTGAATCCCGACGCGGGGGTTAACAAGGCGTTGCGGGAGTTCGACAAGGAGCGCCTGAACACGATGAGCCCCGGCTTCCGCCCGGGTCGCAACTTCACGAAGGTGTACATCAAGAACAATTCACCCAACCCGATCTGGGTCGCCGTGATCGACATCCCGTTCGACGTACACCTCGGGAACGAGAGCCGCATCACCGACCCTAATGAAGAGCTCTGGCATGTCCACGCCTGGTACAAGCTTGAACCCGGCGAGCGCAAACACGTCACAAACACCGACAACCGCAACGTCTACTTCTACGCCCAGAACAACCGCGGTCAATTCTGGAGGGGCGAGACGAGGCACTACGTCCGCGACGGCGGAAAGATACGGATGGTCGGGTTCCTCAAGGAGTCGTTCCAGGGCGTTCCCGAGGAATACACGATGAATTTCAACTGATGAAACGTCTCCCCCGCTATCCACCCCTTTCAAGGTTTTCGATTCCCCTTCGACTTCGCTTTTGAAATCGTGACGGGTCCCTCGTTCTCGCTAGCCCCGGACGGGCGACGGTCAGTAGCCAGGGGCGAAAGCTTATGGGACACGTCGTCACGAAGTCACCCGGATGAGCCCCGAAGGGGTGACAGAGTCGCTCGCCAGGCGTGACTTCGGTCGTCCCTCCGGGGCCAAAGCCCAGGGCCATTCACAGTTCGAAGATACCCAGTTTGGCGAAGAGCACCCCGACTTGAGAAGTATGACGACGAATGGTTTGAGCGATATTGCTCGCTCCCGTGGCGCGGAAGAAGCCGATCGCCGCGTTTCTCATCGCCGCCATCACTTGGGGGCCGGCATTCTTACGGATCCGACTCGCCTCTTCTCCCATGGTGACGTCACGCATGTGGTAAGAGCGATTCTCGATCCCCCAGTGGCTTCGCGTCCTTTCGAGCAGTTGATCGGCGTTTGACAACTCCCTCGGAGCGCTGGTGATGAAGAAGCGAATCTCCCGCGTGGTCTTACCGTGCTGCTTTATTTCCCGCTCGACTTGTCCCACTTGGGCGACGCCGGGCCAATCCAGATACGCGTTCAACGCCGTCGTCGCCTTTAGCGTTCGACGTTCCTGACGACCGTGCCCCTTGTCGAGGGATGTCGCGGTGTCCGTGGCCTCCTTCCAGATTTGTCGCCGCCGAGGGGGAAAATCCCCTTCGACCGAAGAGGCAAAGGCCGTCTCGATATCGTGGAGGAGCGTCGGTCGGTTCTCTTTGACAAACCCAAGGAATTGCCCCTGTTGATCGATGACCTGCTTCGAGAGATCGCGCTGACAGAACATGGCGTCGCCGGTGATCACGCGTCCTTTGAGAACCAGACCTTCGAGGAGTCGAAGGGCCGTCTTGTGCTCCTTGGTCTTATCGTCGCCGCCGTCGGGGACGGGTGTTTGGGCGAGCGTCAGGCCCGACTCGTGGGCCATCAACGACAACAAACGCACCGCTTTTTCGAGGCCGTCGAAGCTGCCCCGGGCCGATTTGCCGTCGAGGGCGAACGTATGCAGACACGTCGGCTTAATGGAAACAGGTTCGTTCAGGAACGTCCCGGCCCACCGGGTCAACGCGTCTTCGAGGGCCATCGCGTCCAAAGCCATGAGCACCTTACGAATTCCTCCCATTTTCGGCGGCCTGCGCGTGAAGCCAAGCCGGCGCATGAACGCGATGCCTTGATCCTGTGCCCATTGGCCAATCGCCGCGTAGCTCTTCGCACCAAACATGATGGCACAACACATGAGTCCGAGAATCGCCGAGAGGGGGTGTCGCCGCCCATGACGACTGCGAGGATCGAGGATCTCGGCAAGATAAGGAAAGCAAACCGCTGCCAATCGATGCTTCCATGGCAGACCTCCATGCGTCGGAACACCGTGAAACAGCACTCTAAAACCGAGAGAAGCATCGCTTGTTCCCCCAAAGTAAATCTGTCTACAGCCCTCAGCCCTGGCGACCTTCGCAGGGCGCTTGAATCGAGCCGGGGGTTTTGGTACAGTCCTCTTTCGAAGATCGAGCACGTCGCCTTCCTAGCTCAATTGGCAGAGCAGCTGACTCTTAATCAGCGGGTTATAGGTTCGAGTCCTATGGGAGGCACTCAAAGACCCTTGGAAACAAGGGTCTTTTTGCATTGGCAGAGAGTCGTCCGGCCCGCGATCGCTCCGGAAATGACGATTCGCGAGCCCGATTCCGGCCGCTTCGGTATGATCGATGCATTCCCGGTTTGAATCGGGAGGATCGCGTCATCACGGGCTCGGACATCAAAAAGGTTGGCGACACATGGACGAAGGCAACTCCATCGGATTGGGGGTGATCGGCTGCGGAGGCTTCGGGCTGTTCGCACTCCAGCAGTTCACCCAGGTGGCGGGGGTCAAGTTCGTCGGCATGGCGGGAACCCATCGCCCCGCCTCGGTCGCGGCCGCGGCCCGCTTCGGCGTCGAGAACGTCGAGGACACCGGGGAGCTCCTCCGTCGCGACGACGTCCACGTCGTCTACATCGCCACGCCCCCCTTCCTCCACCACAGCCAGGCGATGGCCGCGCTCGAGGCCGGCAAGCACGTGATCGTCGAGAAGCCCCTGGCCTTGACCGCGGCACAGGCCGATTCCCTCGTCGGAGTCGCCCACAAGCGGGACCGCCTCCTCATCGCGAACCTCATGCAGCGGTACAACCCGCTCTACCAGGCCGTCTCCAGTCTCGTGGAAAGCCGCATCCTGGGCGAGGTCCTGCACGGGACCTTCGAGAACTACGCTTCCGACGAGAACCTCCCCGCCGAACACTGGTTCTGGGACCGTTCCAAGAGCGGCGGCATCTTCATCGAGCACGGCGTCCACTTCTTTGATATGTTCGCCGGCTGGCTCGGCCAGGGACGCGTCGAGGCCGCGCAGGTCGGGGTCCGACCGGGCACCGACATCGAAGAGCACGTCCACGCCACCGTCCGCTACGGCCAGGGAACTCTCGTCAACTTCTACCACGGCTTCCATCAGACAGGGCGAATGGATCGTCAGGAGCTGCGGCTCGTCTTCGAGCGCGGCGACGTGACCCTTTACGACTGGGTGCCGACCCGCGCGAGGATTCACGCGATCGTCGATGAGCGCCAGACCCGCGACCTCTGCGACCTCTTCCCCGGCGGCAAGCTCGAAGTGGTCGCTTCCTACGGGGGCAAGGATCGGGCGTGTCGGGCACGCGGCAAAGAGATCGACGCCTACCAGATGGTCGATCTGTCCCACGGTGACGGTCAGGGCAAGTCTCCTCTATACAGCAAACTCTTGCGTTCGGTGATGGAAGACCAGGTCGCCTGGATCCGCGACCGTAAGCACAAGCGGATCATCACCGAGGCCAACGGCCGCGACTCCCTCGTCACCGCCTGCCAGGCCGACGCCCTGGCCCATGGCTTGGAGACCGCCCGATGACCGTCCCCAGACTCGACACCAAGCTCCTGCTCCGCCCCGAGGACGTTCCCCCATCCCGGGACGACTTCGAGGTCATCGGCGCCTTCAACCCCGGCGCCGTCCTGGTCGGCGGCGAGGTCGTCTTGCTCGTCCGCGTCGCCGAACGACCCAAGGAGCGCCGGCCCGGGTTTCACGGGATGCCGCGGTGGGATCCCGGGCTCGGCCTCACCGTCGACTGGGTCCCCGAACACGAGCACGAGATGCTTGATGCGAGAGTGGTCAAGCGCAAGTGCGACGGCCTGGTCCGGCTCACGTTCAACTCGCACCTGCGGGTCGTCCGCTGCGGAGACGGCCGTTCCGTGCGGGAAGTGACCCCGTTCGCCTTTCGCCCCGAGTCGGTCCTCGAGGAGTTCGGGGTCGAGGACCCGCGGATCACATTCATCAACGATCGCTACTACTTCACCTATGTCGCCGTCTCCCGGCACGGAGCGGCGACGGCCCTGGCGTCCACGACGGACTTCCGCACGTTCGAGCGTCACGGGGTCATCTTCTGCCCGGAAAACAAGGACGTGGTGCTCTTCCCGGAGAAGATCGGCGGCACCTACGCGGCCCTTCACCGGCCGGTCTGCGGCACCCCGTTCACCAGGCCCGAGATGTGGGTCGCCCGCTCTCCGGACCTCTTCCACTGGGGGGCGCACGTCCCCCTGGACGTCGCCTGCGGGAGCTGGCAATCGGGCCGCGTGGGGGCCGGTGCGCCGCCGTTTCGCGTCGAAGGCGGCTGGCTGGAGATCTATCACGGCAACCGCCTGGCGGCCAAGCCCGGAGAGGTCGGAACCTATTACGGAGGCGCGATCCTCCTGGACCGTGACGACCCCGCCGAGGTCATCGGCCGGACCCCGGACCCCTTCCTCATTCCCAAGGCTGATTTCGAGATCCATGGATTCGTCCCCAATGTGGTCTTTCCCACGGGTGTCGTTCGAGAGGGCAAATCCCTCCTCGTCTACTACGGAGCCGCCGACGCCTGCACGGCCGTCGCGGAGTTCTCGGAAGCGGATCTGCTGGGGGAATTGAAGCCCGTCGTTTGATCGGCCTTCAAGCCGTTTGATACTCTTCGCGGTCTGTTTTGGTTCATTTTGGCAGAGCGAAGCTCCTGCTAAGCCGAGCGTCGGCCCGATTCGCTTCGGATTCAAAACCGTAGGCTGGGTCGGGACCCGGGCGACATGGAAAGTCCAATCCGGACGGACTCGGGAGGTGAATCCCGGCCTATTCCTTGCTTGGGAATGCCTTCCGGGACGCTCCGCGTCCGCGTTGGCCGGCAACAGACGACGCAGAGCGTCAGGGACGGTATTCCCACGCGGAGCGTGGGAACAAGTGATATGCGTTCG
>JAYUFP010000762.1:0-11445 GCA_043738665.1 Isosphaeraceae bacterium | reverse complement strand
CGGGCTGTCCTGTGCCGCCCCTTCAGGGCGAAGACGACTCCGCCAGAATCCATTGGCGCACCCCATTGTCCAGGATTGGGGCGGCAATCTCTTGACAGTTCGCGCGTAATGTCGCACTTTAAGGAAGATTGCTCACGACGGGTAATCGGCGACGCGATGGTCGGCAAGGCGCCCGGAAACGACGTTCGTTCCGAGTATGTGCCCTTCCGGCTGGCGTCATCGACGGACGCGAGACGCTCCTCTCCCAGACGTCTTTCATCCCCGCGGTAATGGCTGCCGCACTTCAGGATCTCGGACCCGCGATCGGCGTGTCCGTCCTCGAAAGGCAGCTTCATGAACATTTTGGAACGGTTAAACATCATCATTCCATGCGGAACGGATGATTGTGCGGCGACATCTTTACAAGAGCATCGGGGAATCGTCCCCGGCGTGTGACGATAAGAGTTGTTTCCGCGCCCCGCCCCGTATATGTTCACCATAACTTATCTGACCGCGACTCGTGTCGAGGAGGACCGCCGTGCAGAAGCGTTTCGTCACGGTGGATGGCAACGAAGCCGCCGCCCTCGTCGCCCACGCGGCGAGTGAGGTCATCGCCATCTACCCGATCACGCCGGCCTCGCCGATGGGCGAGTTCGCCGACGCATGGACCGCCGCCGGCCGCAAAAACATCTTCGGCGCCGTTCCGCTCGTGATCGAAATGCAGAGCGAAGCCGGCGCCGCGGGGACCGTCCACGGCGCGCTCCAGGCCGGCGCGCTGACGACCACGTTCACCGCGTCGCAAGGCCTCCTTTTGATGATCCCGAACATGTTCAAGATCGCCGGGGAGCTTACCCCCACGGTCTTCCACATCGCCGCCAGGGCCCTCGCAACCCATGCCCTCTCCATCTTCGGCGACCATAGCGACGTCATGGCCACCCGCTCTTGCGGGTGGGTCATGCTCTGCGGCAACTCCGTGCAAGAAGCGCAAGACTTCGCCTTGATCTCCCACGCCGCCACACTCGAATCCCGCGTGCCGTTCCTCCATTTCTTCGACGGCTTCCGCACCTCGCACGAAGTCGTCAAGATCGAGCCGCTCGAGACCGAACAGATCCGCGCGATGATCGACGCGGACCTCGTCCGCGCCCACCGTGGCCGAGCCTTGACGCCGGACAAGCCGGTCCTCCGCGGGACCGCGCAGAACCCCGACGTTTTCTTCCAGGCCCGAGAGGCTTGCAACTCCTTCTACGACGCCGTGCCCGACATCGTCCAGAAGACGATGGACAAGTTCGCCGCCGTCGTCGGCCGGAAATACGGCCTTTACGAATACGAAGGCGCTCCCGACGCTGACCGCGTGATCGTGTTGATGGGCTCCGGAGTGGGTGCCGCGCAAGAGGCCGTCGAAGCCTTGACCAAGAAGGGCCTCAAGGTCGGCCTGCTCAAGGTCCGCCTTTATCGTCCGTTCGCCGCAAGTCAGTTCCTCGCGGCCTTGCCGAAGTCGGTCAAGTCGATCGCCGTCCTCGACCGCACGAAGGAGCCGGGCGCCCTCGGCGAGCCGCTCTATCAGGACGTCGTCACCGCGCTGGTCGAGAGCGGGGAAGGCCCGATGCCTCGGGTGATCGGCGGGCGTTACGGGCTGTCGTCCAAGGAATTCACGCCCGCGATGGTGGCCGCGGTCTTTGAGGAACTTGCCAAGGAGAAGCCGCTCCGTCACTTCACGGTCGGCATCAACGACGACGTCACGAAGCTGAGCCTCAAGTACGACCCCGAGTTCAACACCGAAAAGGCCGACGTCATCCGAGCCGTTTTCCACGGTCTTGGGGCCGACGGCACGGTCGGCGCCAACAAGAACTCGGTCAAGATCATCGGCGAGAACACGGCGCTCTACGCCCAGGGATATTTCGTCTACGACTCGAAGAAATCGGGCTCGATCACGACGTCACACCTGCGGTTTAGCCCGCGTCCGATCACCTCGACCTACCTGATCCGCAAGGCGAACTTCATCGCCTGCCACCAGTTCGGCTTCCTCGAAAAGTTCGACGTCCTCGAATTCGCCGAGGAAGGCGCGAGCTTTCTTCTGAATAGCCCCTACAGCGCCGACGAGGTCTGGAACCAGATCCCCGTCGAAACGCAGGACGTCATCCTGGCGAAGAAGCTCAAGTTCCACGTCGTCGATGCCTACGGCGTCGCTCAGGCCGCCGGGATGGGCCAGCGGATCAATACGGTCATGCAGACGTGTTTCTTCGCCCTCTCCGGTGTTTTGCCCCGCGAGCAGGCGATCGAGGAAATCAAGCACGCGATCGAGAAGACTTACGGCAAGCGCGGCGACGCCGTTTTGCGGCGGAATTACGAGGCCGTCGACGCCTCGCTCGCGGCGCTGCACGAGGTGAAGGTGCCCGCAAAGACCGTCGGCAACCTCCACCTCCGGCCTCCGGTTCCGGAAAGCTCGCCGGACTTCGTCAAGCGCGTCACGGCCTTGATCCTCGCGGGCAAAGGCGACATGCTTCCCGTCAGTGCCTTGCCGGTCGACGGCACGTTCCCGACGGCCACGGCGCAGTACGAGAAGCGCGGGATCGCCCAGGAAATCCCGATCTGGGACCCGAACGTCTGCATCCAGTGCGGCCTCTGCGCCCTCGTCTGTCCGCACGCGACGATTCGCAGCAAGGTCTACGAAAGCGGCAACCTTACCGCCGCGCCGGCCGGGTTCCGTTCGAAGGCATGGACCGGCAAGGAGCTGCCCGGGCACGTCATGACGATCCAGGTCGCCCCCGACGACTGCACGGGGTGCGGTGTCTGCGTGGACGTCTGCCCGGCGTTCGACAAGTCGTCCGTGAAGCACAAAGCCATCAACATGGAGCCCCGCACCGAGGAGCACCTGGCCGTCGAACGACCGGCCTGGGACTTCTTCCTCGGACTCCCCGAAATTGACCGGTCCAAGCCGAGGGTCGAGACGATCAAGGGCTCGCAACTGCTTCAACCTCTGTTTGAATTCTCCGGGGCGTGCTCCGGCTGCGGCGAGACGCCTTACCTGAAGCTGATGAGCCAGCTCTGCGGCGACCGGGCTTTGATCGCCAACGCCACCGGCTGCTCGTCGATCTACGGCGGCAACCTCCCCACGACCCCTTGGGCCGTGAATTCGGAGGGCAGGGGTCCCGCCTGGGCGAACTCGCTCTTCGAAGACAACGCCGAGTTCGGGCTCGGCCTCAGACTCGCCGTCGACGCGATCGAGGAAAACGCCCGGGTCAATCTCCCGGCGTTCGCGTCGAAAGTCGGCGACGACCTGGTTCGGGCGATCCTCGAAGCGTCTCAAGACGTCGAGGCCGAGATCGTCGCCCAGCGCGAGCGGGTGGCGGTCCTGAAGTCGAAGCTCGCCCACGTCGACGACCCCGCGGCGACGTCATTGCTGGCGTCGGTCGATTCGCTCGTGCGTCGAAGCGTCTGGATCGTCGGCGGAGACGGCTGGGCTTACGACATCGGTTTTGGCGGCGTCGACCACGTCCTCGCCTCAGGCCGCGACGTGAACATCCTCGTGCTCGACACCGAGGTCTACTCGAACACGGGGGGCCAGGCGTCGAAGGCGACCCCGCGCGGTGCCGTGGCGAAGTTCGCGGCGGAGGGCAAGGCGATCGGCAAGAAAGACCTGGGTATGATCGCCGTCGACTACGGCAACGTCTACGTCGCACAGGTCGCGATCGGGGCCAACCCACTCCAGACGTTGAAGGCGTTCCAAGAGGCCGAATCGTACCGCGGCGTCTCGCTGATCATCGCCTACAGCACATGCATCGCACACGGGATCGACATGCGAACGTCGATGAGCCACCAGAAGGAGGCCACTGCCTGCGGCTACTGGCCGCTCTTCCGCTACGACCCGCGGCAAGGGGGTGACGACAAGGCGCCGTTCAAGCTCGACTGCCGCAAGCCCGCGGCTCCCTATAAAGAATTCGCGTTGAAGGAGGCGCGCTTCGCCATGCTCGCCCGGTCCAACCCGCAGCGGTCCGAGATGCTCATGAAGCTCGCCCAGCGCGACATCGACGAGCGCTGGCTTTTCTACGAACAGATGGCCGGCGTGCGGCGGACGGTTCCCGACCTCATCAGCGAGGAAAGCGCTCAAGGAACCCCGACGGCCCAGAAGAAGACGGAGGTGGCGTCATGAGCGTTGACCTGAGCACGAAATACCTGGGTCTGACGCTACGAAACCCCCTGGTCGTCTCCGCCTGCTCGATGAGCGGCCAAGTCGACACGCTCCGCCGCCTGGAAGACGCAGGCGCCGCCGCCGCAGTCCTCCCCTCGCTCTTCGAGGAGCAGATCGAGCACGACCAGATGGCCGTGCATGACTTCTACGAACGTAACAGTCAGGCCTTTCCCGAGGCGATCACGTTCTTCCCCGAGGTCGACGAATACAACGCCGGCCCCGACATCTATCTTAACCTGATCCGCGACGCGAAGACGCACCTCTCCATCCCCGTGATCGGCAGTCTCAACGGCGTGTCGAAAGGGGGATGGATCCGGTACGCGAAGCTCATTCAGGACGCCGGGGCCGACGCCCTGGAGCTGAACGTCTATTTCATCGCCACCGACCCGGCCGAGACCGGTGAGAATGTCGAGAAGCGGTACACCGACCTCGTCGCGGAGGTCCGCAAATCGGTCACGATCCCGCTCGCCGTGAAGATCGGCCCGTTCTTCAGCTCGATGCCGAACATGGCGAGGAAGCTCACCGGCTCGGGTGCCGACGGACTCGTCCTCTTCAACCGGTTCCTCCAGCCTGATATCGACCTGGAGACCCTGAACGTCAACCCGAAGCTCGTCCTCAGCAACTCCGACGAGTTGCGGCTTCCGCTCCGCTGGATCGCCATTCTTCGGCCTCAGATTTTGGCGTCGCTCGCGGCGACGACGGGCGTTCACACGTCGGACGACATCCTCAAGCTCCTGATGGCGGGGGCGGACGTGGCGATGACGGCGTCGAGCCTTTACAAGCACGGGCCGATCCACATCAGGCGGATGCTCGACGGCGTGCTCGGCTGGCTCGAAGAGCACGGGTACGACTCGGTCTCGCAGATGAAAGGGAGCCTCAGCCGGGCGAACGCGCCCGACCCCGGGGCGTTTGAACGGGCTAATTATATCAAGACACTCGTTGATTTCAGCAACAGTGCGCGGGATAATGACCGCCTGTCGCCGGCCTCGACCTTGAGCGACGAGAGGGGAGGGAGCTCGCGATGAGCGTTGAGGCAAAGAAGCCGGCGGGGAAGGCCGCCGACGCGCCGCACCCCAGCGGAGACAATCGGTTCAAGATGCTCGACGCCACGATGAAGCGGCTGAAATACCAGCCCGACTCGCTCATCGAGGTGCTTCACACCGCCCAGGAAATCTTCGGGCACCTCGATAAAGACCTCTTGATCTACGTCTCGCGCGGGCTCAAACTTCCGCCGAGCAAGGTTTACGGCGTCGCAACGTTCTATCACTTTTTCACGTTCACCCCCAAGGGGGAGCACAACTGCACCGTCTGCATGGGGACGGCCTGCTTCGTGAAAGGGGCCGACGCGCTCGTGGGCGTGGTCCGCAAGGAGACCGGCGCGGTGGCCGGAACGACGACGCCCGACGGCAAATATTCGTTCGACATCGCCCGCTGTCTGGGAGCCTGCGGCCTGGCGCCGATCGTGGTCTTCGACGGCGAGGTCCGCGGCGATCAGACGCCCGAGTCGGTCCGCCAACACCTGGGAGCGTGGTTGAAACATGGACCTAAGTGATCTCCAGGCGATCGCCGAGAAAGAGATCGGCTCGCGCAAGTCGGTGCGGGTGCGCGTCTGCACGGCGGCGGGCTGCCTCTCCTCGGGGGCCGACGCCGTCAAGAAGGCGCTCGACGCCGAAGTCGCCGCGGGCGGCCTGGCCGACCGCGTCCAGATCTGCGAGGTCGGCTGCCTCCGGCTTTGTTGCGAAGGGCCGTTGGTCGCCGTCGACCCCGACGAGCAGCTTTACGAGAAAGTCACCGCCGCTCAGGCCCCTTCGATCGTCCGATCGGTTGACGGCGGCAAGGTCGAGGCGCGTCGCGGCAATTTTGGGGACCCGTTCTTCGCCCTCCAGAAAACAATCGTGCTCGAAGGCAGCGGCGTCGTCGAGCCCGAGCGGATCGAGTCGTACATCGCCGAAGGCGGCTACCGTGCCCTCTTTCATGCCCTCCGCGAGATGAGCCCGGCCGAGGTCGTCGAGTCCGTCTCGCGGAGCGGCTTGAGAGGGCGGGGGGGAGCGGGCTACCCGACCGGCGTCAAATGGGCGACGGTCGCCAAGACCGTCAACCCGCGGAAATACGTCGTCTGCAACGCCGACGAAGGCGACCCCGGCGCCTACATGGACCGTTCGGTCCTGGAAAGCGACCCGCACCGGGTTCTTGAAGGCATGGCGATCGCCGCCTATGCGATCGGCGCCGATCAAGCGTATGTTTACGTCCGCGGCGAATACCCGCTGGCGATCCGACGGCTCGACATCGCGATTCGCCAGGCAAAGCGGCTCGGGCTCCTCGGTTCCGGCGTTTTCGACTCCCCATTCAACCTGCGGATCGACGTCCGCATCGGCGCGGGGGCGTTCGTCTGCGGCGAGGAAACCGCCCTGATCGCCTCGATCGAAGGCAAGCGAGGGTCGCCGCGACCCCGCCCGCCGTATCCCGCCGCGGCGGGACTCTGGGGCGCGCCGACGTTGATTAATAACGTCGAAACGTTCGCCAATATTTCCTCGATCATCCACGAAGGCCCCGAGTCCTTCGCCGCGCTGGGGACTGAGCGGAGCAAGGGGACGAAGGTCTTCGCCCTGGCCGGCAAGGTCAAGCGCACCGGCCTCGTCGAGGTGCCGATGGGCACGAGCCTGAGGCAGATCGTCGAGGTGATCGGCGGCGGAGTTCCCGACGGCGGCACGATCAAGGCCGTTCAGACCGGCGGCCCTTCCGGCGGGTGCATCCCCGCCTCGGCACTCGACACGCCGGTCGATTACGAGTCGCTCGCGAAGCTCGGCTCGATCATGGGCTCGGGCGGGATGATCGTGATGGACGAGACGACCAGCATGGTGGGGGTCGCCAAGTTCTTCATGGAATTCTGCATGGACGAGTCGTGCGGCAAGTGCGTCCCATGCCGCGCGGGGACCGTCCAGCTCCACCGGATGCTCGGCAAGATCGCCGACGGCAAGGCCGGCGGGCACGACCTCGAAAAGCTCGAATCGCTCTGCGAAGTCGTGAGGGACACGAGCCTCTGCGGCCTCGGCCAGTCGGCACCGAACCCCGTGCTGAGCACGCTACGCTACTTTCGTAACGAGTACGAGGCGCTTACCTCGGACAATGGCGCATCACCTTCGGTGAATAACACAGATGCGAAATGAGTGATGATCGATGACCAATGATCGACGGGCGAGGGCCGATCGTCGAAGAGCGACCAGTGGCTCTCGGCCGTCTTTCGAATCTGTTCGGCCATCGCCCATCGGCCATCTTGCGGCGTTGAACAAATCCCTCAGACGGGCCAATCCTGATGTCAGTCATCACGCTCAAGATCGACGGCAAGCTCGTGTCCGCCCGTGAGGGCGACTCGATCCTCAAAGCGTCGCGCGAGGCCGGGATCAAGATCCCGACCCTCTGCCAGCTCGACGGCGTCAGCGACATCGGCGCCTGCCGGCTCTGCCTCGTTGAGGTCACCGGCAGTAACAAGCTACTCCCCTCCTGCGTCACCAAAGTCGGCGAGGAGATGGAGATCAAGACGAACACCGAGCGGCTTCAGAAGAACCGTCGGATGATCGTCGAACTGCTCTTTGCCGAACGGAACCACGTCTGCTCGGTCTGCGTCGCGGACGGCAACTGCGAGCTACAGACGATGGCCGTCACCGTCGGCATGGACCACGTCTCGCTCGATTACCTCTATCCCAAGTGCGAGGTGGACAACTCGCACCATCGCTACGGGATCGACCACAACCGCTGCATCCTCTGCACCCGCTGCATCCGCGTCTGCGACGAGATCGAAGGCGCACACACCTGGGACATGAGCGGGCGCGGTACGAACGCGCGCGTGATCACTGACATGAATCAACCCTGGGGCGATTCGCCGACCTGCACGTCGTGCGGCAAGTGCGTGATGGCCTGCCCCACCGGAGCGCTCTTCCATCGTGGCGACACGGTCGCCGAGCTGGAGCACCACCGCGACCGGCTCTCATTCCTGGTCACCGCGCGGGAGAAAAAACAATGGATCGTCTAAGGCTCGCCACTCTCTGGCTCGGCGGCTGCTCGGGCTGCCACATGTCGTTCCTGGACCTCGACGAATTCCTGATCGACATCGCCGACAAGGTTGACGTGGTTTATTCCCCGGTCGTCGACGCCAAGGAGTACCCGGATAACGTCGACGTGGCCTTGGTGGAAGGGGCGGTCGCCAATGAGGAGCATCTCGAAATGCTCCTTCACTTGCGGTCGCGCACGAAAACGGTGGTGTCCTTCGGCGATTGCGCGGTGACGGGCAACGTGACGGCGATCCGCAACATGCTCGGCGGGGCCGAGGTCATTCTGAACCGGGTCTACCTCGAAAACGGCGACCAGTTCAGCCAGGTTCCCGAGGGCGACGGGATCGTGCCCAAACTTATGGACCGCGTGACGCCGGTGCATTCGGTCATCCATGTCGATGTCTATCTCCCTGGCTGTCCGCCCCCCGCGCCACGGATCAAAGAAGTGCTGGTTGCCGTCCTCGAAGGCCGCGACCCCACGCTTCACGGCGAGAACATTCGGTTCGGGTGAGACTCATAGGAATCACGAAGGTCGGATGACGGATCAATCGCCCGTGTCCTCATTCATCCGTCATCCGTCTTTCGCCAATAGCCATCATTCATCTGACCCACGGAGTTCCCCAATGGCCCAGCGGATCATCATCGACCCGGTCACCCGGATCGAAGGACACGCGAAGATCAGTATCTATCTCGATGACGAAGGCGCCGTGACCGACGCCAAGTTCCACGTCACTGAGTTCCGCGGCTTCGAGAAATTCTGCGAGGGCCGGCCGTTCTGGGAGATGCCCGGCATCACGGCGAGGGTCTGCGGAATCTGCCCCGTCAGCCACCTGATGGCCTCGTCGAAAGCCGGCGACGCCCTTCTCGCCACGACGATCCCGCCCGCCGCCGAAAAGCTCCGCCGCCTGATGAACCTCGCCCAGATCACGCAGTCGCACGCCCTGAGCGTCTTCCACCTGAGTGGGCCTGACCTCCTTCTGGGGATGGATTCCGACCCCGCCACGAGAAACGTCTTCGGCCTGATCAAGGCCGCACCCGACCTCGCCCGTGCTGGGATTCGGCTCCGACAGTTCGGCCAGGAGATCATCGAACTCCTCGGCGGCAAGAAGATCCACCCCGCCTGGACCGTCGCCGGGGGAGTTCGCTCGGCGCTCACGAAAGAAGCCCATGCCCATATCAAGTCGCGACTTCCCGAGGCGCTCGAAACCATTACGATGATGCTCGGCAAACTGAAAGGAATGCTCGATTCGTTCAAGGACGAGATCGAATGCTTCGGCAACTTCCCCAGCCTGTTCCTCGGCCTGGTGGGTTCCGACGGCGCGTGGGAACACTACGGCGGGCACCTCCGGTTCATCGACGGTGACGGCAAGATCGTCGCCGACAACCTCCACGAGAAGGACTACCAAAGCTACATCTCCGAAGCGACCCAGCCCGACTCGTATCTGAAATCCCCCTATTACATCCCGTACGGCTATCCCGACGGGATGTACCGCGTCGGCCCGCTCGCGCGGTTGAACGTTTGCGAGTTCATGGGAGTTCCCCTGGCCGACGCCGAACTGACCGAATACCGTCAGCGCGGCGGTCGGACGCAAAACGCTTCATTCTGGTTCCACTACGCTCGCCTGATCGAGATCCTCGCGGCGATCGAACACATCGGCCTGCTTCTGGATGACCCCGAGATCTTCTCCAAACGAATCCGGGCCCAAGGGGGCGTGAACCGGCTCGAAGGCGTGGGAGTGAGCGAGGCCCCGCGCGGCACACTGTTCCATCACTACCAGGTGGACGAAAACGGCCTGCTCAAACGGGTCAACTTCATCATCGCCACGGGTCAGAACAATCTTGCGATGAACAAGACGATGGCCCAGATCGCCAAATTCTACATCAAGGGGCCGAAGATCCCCGAAGGCGTCCTGAACCGAATGGAAGCCGGCATCCGCGCATTTGACCCATGTCTGAGCTGCTCGACCCACGCCGTGGGCAAGATGCCGTTGCATGTCTCGCTCGTCGGAGCCGACGGAACCCTGGTTGACGAAGCGTGGCGAAATTGAACGCCGAAATCCTTGTCATCGGGATCGGAAGCACCCTCCGGAGCGACGACGCCGCGGGCCAACGCGCTGCGCTCGTCGTCGAAAGCTGGAACCTCCCACACGTCACCGCTCTCGCTTTGGTCCAGCTTACTCCTGAACTCGCCGCAACCGTCTCTTCCTCGAAGTGCGTCATCTTCATCGACGCTTGCCCCTCGCAAATGGCGAAATCGGTCGAAGTCGCCCTGCTCGAACCCTACGACGAGCGCACTGCCGCATCGGTCGGCCACTCGGCGGACCCGCGATCGCTCCTCGCCCTCGCACGCGAGGCCTTCGGGACATGTCCTCCGGCCTGGCTCGTCAGCATCCCCGCGGTCGACTTCTCGATTGGCGAAACCCTGTCAGAAATGGCCGAACACGGACTGGCCCAGGCCCTGATCCGGATCGGCGCATTGCTCGCGAAATGACGACCGCGCCGGACCGTGTTCAGAATGTGTGCGGTCAAAACGACGGAACCCGCGATTCCCGAGCCAATGCGAATCCGACCGAACTCGCCTTTTAAGGATCCGGAACCGGCGAATTGATTCGGGCCTCTCCCAACGCCCCGTGTCGTCGGGATGAAGTTCGCGTATGCTGGCGACGTCGTTTGAGACGAATCCTTCAGGCAACCGGGCTTCCGTAAATGATCCACGTCATCGCCACCATCGAATTGAACGAAGGCCGCCGCGAAGACTTCCTGGCCGCGTTCCATAGGCTCGTCCCGCTCGTTCAGGCGGAGGTCGGTTGCCTGGAGTACGGGCCGACCATCGACGTCGCTTCCGGACTCGCGGTTCAGGGACCGTCACGTTCGAACGTCGTTACAGTCGTTGAGAAGTGGGAAAGCCTCGAACATCTCCAGGAACATCTCGTCGCGCCCCACATGCAGGACTACCGGATCACCGTGCAGGGCATGGTCGTGGGGACGACTCTCGCCGTGCTGGAACCCGCCTGAGGACGGACAATGGGTGTCAGATGATTCAAGCGAACTGACACCAAGTCTCTCCCGACCTTCGATTCCTTGGAGGAAAGGAGCTCGCTCCCGCTTTCAAACGCTCCAGGCGCACCGTCCACCTCGACCCCCTTGATAAGGCCCGAAAACCTATCAGTAACCCCTGATATCGACGATCAGAAGTCGTTTTCAAGCGCCCTCGAGGGCTCGTTGGTC
>JAYUFP010000761.1:0-11468 GCA_043738665.1 Isosphaeraceae bacterium | reverse complement strand
TCCCGGAAGTTTCCCGGAGAAAAACGATGGCGGATGACCAATGGCCGATGACCGATGCGAGAAAACCGGCGGGAAAACGCCGCATTCGCTCTTTCCGATTCGTGATCAGCCATCCGTCATCAGTCATTTCCTAGCCAATTCCTTTCGGGACGGACTCTTACAAGGGTCGCCAACTGTCCGAAGTAGACGACCATTTCCATAAGCCAGGAACTCTTCAGCGCGTAAGCCGGATCGACGACGGATCGGGCGAGCCTTGGCGCGACGTATCGCTTGCGGAGATAGGGGTTGATCGCGAACCGATTCGTCGGCAATGAGCGGCTCAGCTTCCTGGCGAAAGTCAGGAACGGGGCGGTCCGCGTGTAGAGCGGGCCGCCGGACCCTGAAAACGGGATGTCGGCGAAGCGCGGGTAGGTGCTCCGGATGGTCTCCTCGTGAAACTTGCGGTCGATGATCTGATCGACGGGAAGTCCCGCGAGGAAATCGAACAGGTCGTGGTCGAGGTAGGGGCTATCGACCGCGGCAACCTTTGCCAGGATGGCGTAAGGGGAGACCGCGATCGACCTCCGGGTCCGGTTCCAGAACGTGAACTGACTGATCGGGTTGTGCAGGCCTTCGTGCCGCTTGAGTTCTTTCACCAGCCTCGCGGAAGCGCGGTCGCGACTGACCCTTTCGTAGAACGAAGGGTTCAAGACGGAGTGGAAGACGCGTTCCTCGCCGAGGAGTCGCTCCGCAAGCGCCTCGAACTTCCCTTCATAATGGAGGGAGAGAACCTCGGCGTTCAGGAAAAGGCCCGCGGAGAGGATGTCCCCGGCGATTCCGTCGAAAAGGAGGGTCTTCCTCGTCGCGAGATAATCGGCGAACGGCAGGATCCAGGTGTGTTCGGGACTGCAAAAGCTGGTGAGTCGATTCTTGGAGCATTCGGCGGAGAACAAGTCTTTTTCCGCGTTCAGAACCGTGTGAGGAACGCCCGCCGCGGCGGACACGAGAGCCGCGACGCGGGCGTCCTCGGAGAGCTTCGGCGACCATGCCCTGGCGACCGTGACGCATTCATCGGGCGGACGCCCCTGGGCCGCGAGTTCGAGGAAGATGTGACGCGAATCCTGGCCGCCGCTCAACGGCATCACGACCTCGCGTGTCTCGTCCAGAGAAAGCCGTCGCGCGATCGAGCGACGAAACAACTCGGAGTAGTTCGCGATCGCGTCTCGTCGGGACATGGCGACCGGTCGGACCGCGGGCCGGCTTGCGGTCAACCCGTGTCGTCGCGGTGTCCAGACCAGCTCGCCTCCGGGCGGCAGTTGTCGGATCTGGAGAAAAGCCGTGTCCTCGCCGACGAAAGTCTGGAGCCTGAGAAAGACGGCGATCCCGGCGTCGTCCAGCAAGGTGGGCGCACCGAGCGCGATCAGCCTGGCGATCGAGTCGGAGACCATGACCACGTCGTCGGTGACGTGATAGAAGAGCGGGAAATAGCCGTAGCGGTCGTTCCTCACGACCAGCCGCACGCCGTCCCACTCCCATTCCGCGAAAACCCCCTGACGGAGCCCGTCGGGCGTTGAAGGTGCGATGGGTACGCCGAGCGAACAACGCGGCAGGCCGTCGACGATTGGGCACGGTTCGGCACGACGAACCCTGATGAATCGATCCATTGAAGGGGCCGCGTTCATGGAAGACGTCTCAACGTGGGGTGATCCGTTCGAGACTTTGCGTCTCCGTGTTTCCGGGACACCACACGCCGGCCGCTCCAGTTGACATCGGTTCAACGACGGGCGAATCATGGCGCAACGGATGTCCTAGCATGGTTTGTGAAACGTTCGACTCGCTCCCTGTCCGATCGGACGCGTCGACCCCTCGCGTCACACCCAGGAACGGATCGATTCTTCATGATTGTCGAGGAACATCCCCGCGTCGCCGAGCCGGTCGTCACGAAGAATCTTAGGACACACGCGGTCCGAGGCGGAACGATCCTCCTCGCATGCAAGTGGCTTGCCCAGATCCTGAGCTGGGGCGTCACCCTCGGCGTCGCGCGTCTCCTCTCGCCGGAAGACTACGGGGTCATGGCGGCGGCGGCTATCCTTCTCGGGCTCAGCGACCTGTTCGCGGAGGCGGGGGTCGGCCGCGCCTTGGTCCAGAAGAAAGGGGTCACGGCACTCGACTACGCCCAGGCCTTCACCCTCAGCCTGATCTTTTCACTGACGTGCTACCTTGCGTTGCTGGGAAGCGCGGGGTGGGCGTCGCGGTTTTTGCGTACGCCGGAGCTCGGGATGGTCCTTCCCGTGATGGGTGCGACGATCCTCCTCGTGCCCTTCCGAACCGTGCCGATGGGAATCCTCGATCGACGACTCGCGATGAAGGCGCAGGGGCTCCTCCACGTCATTTCCACCGCACTCCAGGCGGCGACCGTTCTCACCATGGCTTTTCTGGGAGCTGGATATTGGTCGCTGGTCGCCGGGGCGATTTTCGCGCGGGTGTTTGAGACGCTCACGCTCATCGCTTTGAGCGGCTGGAGGCCCAGGCTCAGTTTCTCGGTCCGGGGGGCCCGCGAACTTTTGAGTTACGGAGCGTGGGTGAGCGGAGGCAGTCTTCTCTGGTATTTCTACTCAAACAGCGACTTTGTTGTGGTGGGGCGGCTCGAAGGTCCGATCGTCTTGGGCTACTACAGCCTCGCGTTCCAGCTAATGTCGCTGCCGGTCCAGAAGGTGACGGCGAACATCAATCAGATCGCCTTCCCGGTGTTTTGCCGACTTGAAGACGACCCGAGCACCGTAAAGCGGTGGTATCTCCGGCTTAACGTCCTCATGATCGCCGTCGTCCTGCCGACCTTGCTCGGCGCGGGGCTCGTCGCCCGAGACGGGATCGCCTTCCTGTTCGGCACGAAGTGGCTTCCCGCCGTGGTTCCCTTCCAGCTCCTCTGCATCGTCGGCCTGATCGGCGTGGTGGGGGCATCCTTGATTTCCCTCCTGAACGCGATCGGCAGGCCCGATATCAACTTCAAGTACTGTGCGGTGAGCGCCTGCGTTTTCCCGGTCGCCTTCAGCGTGGCGGGAGCCTATTACGGCGTGGTCGGCGTCTGCCTGGCCTGGGTGATCGTCTATTCTCTGGCGGTGACTTTGTTGCTGAGGCTGACCGGGAAAATCACGACGATCACGATCCACGAACTGGTCTGGGCTCAAGCGCCTGTGGTTGTGGCCGGGGCCGTCATGGCGGCGGCCGTCATGGGCGTTCAGGTCGCGCTCGGAACGTCCGTTCCGCTCGCGATGAGACTCTTCGCGGCGGTGTCCGTCGGAGTGGCATCCTTCACGGGCTGCCTCTGGTTCACGGCTCAGAACACCGTCCTCGCCGACATCCGCGCGCTCTTAAACGATCTGAAAGGTCCGAACGAGAAGTCGTCCGCGGGGTGAAGCCGCCTCAAGTCCGGTACGGCTCGAATCGTCCACTTCATCCTATTAATGTCGTCCAAATTAAGCTTACGTGAATGAACTTGCGTGGGCGAAGTTTAAAAAAAATTGGAAAAAAAACAAACGTTGGAATCCACAAGCGGTATGGTTATGATTTTCTGAGCGATTCCGGATTGGGTCGATGATTAAAGGCATCGTGATGGTCTGGGCCGTGTCCTCGCTTCAGTCGCAAGGTCTGTCGTTTTCCCCCCCTTCCTGAACGACGGGCCTTAGCGCCACAAACAGAATTCGTCAGCGGGCTTCCCCTCGGGAAAGGCGGTCCCGATGTCGAGTGAGAACCGAAGATGCTCCCTGGCACGCGGCTCGGACGGCTTGGCCTCGCGGTGCCCTTGGCAAATTCGTCCGCTCCGTGCCGGCAAATCGTTGCAGTCATGCGTCGCTGACCTGGCTTCCAAGAGCCGCCGACCATGAGGGATCTTTTTTACCCCGGCAATGACCCGACGTCCGCCGACGAAGATTCCGCATTCGTCGATTACCTCGCGGTCATTCAGGAGCAAATCCGCAGGGGCGTCACGATCGATCTCGAGTTCGAAACAGCCGCCCACCCGAGTTGGGCCGGAAAGCTCCGCGAGCTTTTCCCCGTTCTGGAGATGATGAACGATCTTCAGGCTCCGTCGCCTCGGGAACTCTTCATCGACGTCGCGGGAACCCTCGGCGACTTCCGCAATGTCCGCGAGATCGGGCGCGGCGGGATGGGAGTGGTTTACGAGGCGGTGCAAGAGTCACTCAACCGCCCCGTGGCCTTGAAAATCCTCAGCAGGATCGACACCGCCGACCCCATCAAGATCCGCCGGTTCCACATCGAAGCCCAGGCCGCGGCGTGCCTGAACCACCCACATATCGTGCCGGTATATACCTTCGGACGCGAAGGTTCGGTCCATTTCTACGCCATGCGGCTCATTGAGGGAGTCACGCTCGCGGAACGGATCTCCAAAGCCCGAAGATCGGGAGCGCGCGTCCCGTTTCGCGAGTCGGCAGAGATGGCGCGACAGGCTGCGGATGCGATCCAGTTCGCTCACGACCAGGGCATCATCCATCGCGACGTGAAGCCCTCGAACCTCTTGATCGAGCCGTCGGGGTGGCTCTGGGTCGCCGATTTCGGACTCGCAAGGCTTCCCGGCGCAGGAGATCTGACCGGCACGGGCGTCTTGATGGGAACCCTGCGGTACACCAGTCCCGAGCAGGCGCTGGGGAACCGGGGGGTCGTCGATCACCGGACCGACGTTTACGCCCTGGGGGCGACCCTCTACGAGATGATCACCCTGCGTCCCGTCTTCGCGGGGGACGGCCGACTCGCGCTGCTCCGGCAGATCGAGGGGGTCGAGCCGAAGTCGCCCAGGCGGATCGACCCGACGATCCCCTTCGACCTCGAAACGATCACGATGAAGGCGTTGTCAAAGAACGCCGACGAACGTTACGCGACGGCGAAGGACTTCGCCGAAGACCTGACGCGGTTTCTGGAACACCGGCCGATCCTGGCGAAACCTCCGGGGCTGATCGGCCACATGACGCGGTGGTGTCGACGGCACAGGACGATCGTCGCGGCGGCGACGTTGTTCCTTTTGGCCACAACCATGGGGCTCGTCGCCGTGGCGGAGATGCACCGCCGCCACAACGTCGACCTCAGTGCCGCCTTGGCCCACGCCGCGGCGAATGAGAAGGAAACCAAACGGCTCGCCTACGGCTACCGAGTTCGCCTTGCCCAACGGGAGAACGACGATGGTCGTGTCGAATTCGTCCAGGATCTCCTCGAACAACTTCGGCCGGCGCCTGGCGAGGACGACTCTCGCGGATTCGAGTGGCATTATTTGCGCCGCGTGGCACATCAGGAAGTCTCGTTTCTCGTCGGGCACAAGGCCTCGGTGTACGCGCTCGCGGTCTCTCCGGACGCCCGCTCGCTCGTGTCCGGCGACCGTGAGGGTGTCCTCATTTTCTGGGACCTGGACGACTGGCGCGAGCGTGCCCGGTGCGTCCAGTCCGGCCGAATGATTACAGGGCTGACTTTTGCCCCGAACGGCCGTCGGGTCGCATCATTGTCCGAGGGCCATAACGGAAAACGCGGCTCAGACGTCCGCATCATCGACCCCACTTCCGGGCGCGCGACGGCCTCGGTCCCCTCGATGATCAAGAACGTGACAAGCCTTTGCTTCGATGCGAACAGCGAAACCCTGATCGTTTCCGGGGATGACGGCGGCGAGTCTCGGCTCGTGAAACACGTCGAGTTCTGGAAGATCACGAGCGACGGCACCCTCTCCTCGCCCCAACCGGCTCGGCTCGATTGTCGCTTCTTCTGCATTTCCAAGAACAAACGGATTTTCGCTTGGGCGGACGAATCCGGTCGGGTCGTCGTCAGCGACACATCGACGGGTCTCGAGCTCAAGACGTTGGAACAACGATTTCCGAGGTCGCCGGAACTGGCTTTTACCCCGGACGGTGGCACACTGGCCCTGAATGACGGCGAGGAGGTGAGTTTCTGGGATCCGCCCTCCGGAAGGCGGCGAGGTCGTCCCCAAGACTCAACCAAAGGCCTAGGCCCGTTCAGCTTCGACCGGGAACTCGTCGCGTCTTTCCCGATCCGTCGGGGTGCCTCCGCCAGGATTGCCGACCCGAAGAATCACGACCATTTGATCGACCTGGAGGCCGTCCCGGGGCGCCCGCTCTTCTACGCCTTCTCCGACGACGGAAGCACCGTCGCGACCGGGGGCGAACGCACGCCGGCCACGATCTGGGACGCGATCACGGGAAAGAAACGCGAAGCCCTGGCGGTCAAGATGGTCAACGTTCATTGCTTGACCTTCACGCCTGACAACCGCTCCTTGATCTTCGCCGGGGAAGACAAACGTATCCGATTCTGGCACGTCAACCGTCTCCCCGCACCCCGCGACTACCTGGAGGGACACGAGAAGGAAGTGTGGTCCCTCGCCTACGCCAAGGACGGCAAGACCCTCTTCTCAGGCGCAGACGATCACACGATCAAGGCCTGGGATCCTCGCACAGGCGCCTTGAAGGCCACGATGACCGGGCACGGCTCCCTCGTGACGTCGATAACCGTCAGCCCCGACGGCGCGACTCTCGCCAGCGTGAGCTTCGACGGCTCTTTGCGGCTCTGGAGCACGACCGAATTCAGCCTTCAGAAGGTCTTGACGGGGCATGGCGGGCGGATCCGCACGGTCGCGTTCTCTCCCGACGGCAGGCGAATCGCGACCGGGGCGACTGACAAGACCGTCCGGCTCTGGGAGATCTCAAGCGGCAAGGAACTCCGGAAGTTCGGAGGACTCACCTCCGCCGCCCGGTCACTCGCGTTCGACCCGAATGGGAGAACTCTCGCCGTCGCCGACGATCGTCAAAACCTCCTGGCACTTGACGCCGAGACACTTCTTGAAGTGCGCGCCCCGGTCGGCCTGTCGATCGGCATCGCCACGCTCGCCTATTCGCCCGACGCAAACACCCTTGCCATCGGTGACGAAGGGGGTGGAGTGACGCTCTGGGACGCCAAGGCCTGGATCAGGCGCAAGCGTTTCCGGGTGACCGATCTCGCTGTCTGGAGCCTGCGGTACTCTACCGACGGCAAGAGCCTGGCGGCAGGTTGCGGCGACGCCAATGTCCGCATCGTGAGCCCGGTCACCGGGCAGGAGCTTCTCGTCTTGGCGGGGCACTCCGACCGCGTCAATGCCGTGAACTTCTCGCCCGACGGCCAGGCTCTTGCCTCGGCAAGCCACGACGGTTCGATCTGTCTCTGGAATGCCTCGGAAAACGAGGAGATTCCGACGGCCGACGCGCCCGGAGCGGTCGCCAGGTGACCCGTGAACCGACCCTGATCGACAGGAAATGGACCCGACTGATCGACGAGGTCATAAAAAACTCCCGGAAACGTCTTGCCGTATGGGCAGGACGCTTCCGGGAGTGTTTTTAATCGACAGATGTCGATTTCAGAGTCATGGGCGTTGCAGGACTTGAACCTGCGACCCCCAGCGTGTCGAGCTGGTGCTCTAGCCAACTGAGCTAAACGCCCGGGTCGTCTGCGGAACTCCATTTATAGAGAAATCGGGTGTATCGGGTCAAGGGGAACCCATCCCGATCGGGCCGATTTCGGGATCAAACTTCGAGAATCTCGGCCGATTTCTTCTCGGCTCCGTCGTTGACCTTGCCTTCGAACCGCTTGGTGAGCGACTGGATCTCTTCCTTGCAGCGGTCGAGGTCATCCTCGGTCATGAGTTTGCCGGTGAGCTCGCCGTCGGCCGCCTTGTTGGCGTCGCGCCTGATGTTGCGGATCGAGACACGTGCTTCCTCGGCGAGGTCCTTGACCCGGCCCACCAGCTTCTTGCGCTGTTCGACCGAGAGCGAGGGGACGTTGAGGCGAACCGCCTTGCCGTCGGAGTTCGGCGTCAAGCCGATGTCGCTGGCCTGGATCGCCTTGACGATGTCCCCGATCACGGAAGGGTCGAACGGGCGGATCAGGATCTGTTGCGGCTCGGGCGTGCTAAGGTTGGCGATCTGCTTCATCGGCGTGAGTGAGCCGTAATAATCGACCCGGATCGAGTCGATCAGCCCGACACTGGCGCGACCGGTCCGAACGCCCCGGAACTGGTCGACCAGCAGGGCGATCGACTTCTCCATCCGTTCTTCGGCTTCCAGGACGATCTCTTCAATGCTCATGACGGAAGTCCTCCCCACCCGGCGACTCTCGGGGCACTCATCGGTTGATTCCGTATCTTACTCAAACCTGGCCGGATCAAGGAAGAAGGCGGCGACGAACCGGCATCAGGCAACGTTGACCCGTACCAGGGTAGGCTGGGTCTCGACCCGTCGCATTCTCGGTGATGGCAGTCACGCTCGGGTCGGGAAAGCTGGGTCGAGACCCAGCCTTCGGTCGAAAATCCCGCGGCGATTTGACTCACTCGGCTCAGTCGAGATTCAACTTCGATCAAGAGGTTGTCGCGACCGGCCTCGGCCGCGCGCTCTTGCCCACCCACGTTCCGATCGTCTCGCCGGCGATCGCCCGCTCGATGTTGCCTTCCTTTTTGAAGTTGAACACGAGGATCGGCAGGTTGCTGTCCAGGCACATGCCGATCGCGGTCATGTCCATCACCTTGAGGTCATCTCTAAGAACCTGTTCATACGTAAGATTCTCATAGCGGACGGCGTGCGGGTTCTTCTCGGGGTCGGCCGAGTAGACTCCGTCGACCCGGGTCGCTTTCATCAGGACCTCGCAGCCGAGTTCCTTGCCGCGAAGCGCCGCGGCCGTGTCGGTCGTCACGAACGGGCTACCGGTGCCGGTCGCCAGGACGACGACTCGGTTGCGGGCCAAGTGAGAAAGGGCTCGGCGGCGGATGAAGGGCTCGGCGACCTCATCCATGCGAATCGTGGTGAGGAGTCGGGTCTCGCAGCCGAGGCCTTCGAGGGCGTCTTGAAGCGCCAGGCCGTTGATCACGGTGGCGGTCATTCCCATGTAGTGAGCGGTCGCCTCCTGGATCACGTCTTGATTTCGCGTGAGCGTCGCGCCCCGGAGGATGTTCCCGCCGCCGACCACGATCGCGAGTTGAACGCCGCACGCCGCGACCCTTGAGGCCTGCCGGGCGATCCGACTGATTTCATCGACGCTCAAGCCGCCTTCGCCCGGCCTGCAAAAGCTCTCGCCGGAAAGCTTGAGCAGGACGCGTTTGAAGATCGGCGGGCCGTAGGGCGAAACAGAGTCCATCACGAAGATCTCCGAGAGGTGGAATCGAATCGATCCGAGCGTCGAGGAGTCTCGGGGGAGCCCCATGAGTCCAGGAATCGAGAGTCAAGAAACGTCACCGACAAAATGTCGCGATCGTCAAGTCGAGGATCTTGAAAACGTTTCGTGACTCTCGCCAACGCACCGACACCGGGATCGTTCGGTCCCGCAAGGATTCAGGCGCCGGCCTCGGGCTCATCGACGACGTCTTCGCCGATGATGTAGCGCGCGTAGCGACCGATGGTGATGTTCTCACCGGTCCTGGCGTTCAGCTCGTGGAGCATTTCGCGGACGGTCTTGGAATCGTCTTTCACGAACGGCTGGTCGAGGAAGACACCAGCCTCGCCGCACCAGCGGGCGAGCCGACCTTCGACGAGCTTTTCTCTGATATTCTCCGGCTTTCCGGCGGCTTCGGCCACGAATTGCGCGCGCTTGGCCTCCAGTTCGGCCTGGGGAACGTCCTCCCGGCCGCGGAACTTGGGGTTCGCTCCCAGAATGTGCACGGCGAGGTCCTTGGCGACCGACTTGAAGTCGTCGTTGCGGGCGACGAAGTCAGTCTCGCACTTCAGTTCGATCATCGCGCCTTGCTTGCCGTCGTGGTGAATGTACACCTCGATCCGGCCCGCCTTGGTCACGCGGCCCGAGCGGTTCTCGGCGTTCTTTCCGTGCTTTTCCTTGGCGAGGGTCATCGCCTTCTTGACGTCCCCGCCGGCTTCCTTCAGCAGATTCTTGCATTCCATCAAGCCAAGCCCGGTTTGCTTGCGGAACTCGTTGACATCTTTGGCCGAAATTTCGGACATCGCGTGCTCTCCTGTCTCGGATCATCGCTTCGGGCGGGATCTCGTCGCGACCTCGGGAGATTTCCCGTCGCGGACGCTCGCCCCGGATTGGGATCAGCCTTGGTTTGATGATTTGTCATCGGACACGGATTTGACGCAAACGCCGCCGGCGCGGTTCGGGCCGGCCGGCGGCGGTTCGGGTCGTCGCGTCGCGGACCCGTCAGCAACGGGTCACCGCGTTGGCTCAACGGTGAATTACTCCGCCGGAGTGCCGTCCGGAGCCGGCTCGGCCGGCTCGGTCGCGGGCAACGTTTCGAGGGTCGGGGGCACTTCGGATTCCACCGCCGCCGCCGGTGCTTCGCCTTCCGGAGCGCGGGCCGCGGTCCGGACCGCCGAACGTGCGACTCCCGTGCTCTGGGTAGGACCGCGACCGGGTCCCCCGCCGCGATTGCCTCGATCGCCGCCGCGACCGCCACGGTCGCCGCCACGACCACTTTGCTGCGGTTCCTGTTCTCGGGGGGGCGGCTCGGCAGGCGCTGCGGCCTTGCCTTCGATGATCGAGTCGGCCAGGCGCTTGATCACCAATTCGATCGACCGCATGCTGTCGTCGTTGCCGGGGATCGGCAGGTCGACCAGGTCGGGATCGCAGTCGGTGTCGAGAAGCGCGACGACCTTGATACCCAACTTCCGGGCTTCGAGGACGGCGATGTGCTCGCGGTGCGGGTCGACGATCAGAAGCGCCTCGGGGAGCCGCGTCATGTGGCGAATGCCGGAGAGGTTCCGGTCGATCTTGGTCCGCTCGCGGGTCAAAGTCGCGACCATCTTCTTGGAATAGCTGAGCGCCTGCTCGCCGTCGAGGATCTGTTCGAGTTCCTCAAGACGTTCGAGTCGGCTGCGGATCGTCCGGAAGTTCGTGAGGGTGCCGCCCAGCCAGCGTTCGGTGACGAACGGCATGCCGGCCCGCGTGCAGTGCTCAACCAAGGTCTCGGACGCCTGCCGCTTGGTCCCCACGAAGAGGATCAGGCCGTTCTGCGCGGCGACTTTGTGGAAAAACTTGCTTGCTCGAAGGAGGCCGCGGACGGTTTCCTTCAAGTCGATGATGTGAATCAGGTTACGCTTGCCGTAGATATACGGCTTCATCTTCGGGTTCCACCGGCTCGCACGGTGTCCGAAGTGTACGCCCGCGTCGATTAGATCCTTGACAACAATAGCCACGTCCGCAACCTCCCGACATCGTCACACCAAGTCATTCGGGGCCGAATTCCGCCGGACGAAAGGCCCGGGGCGACCTTGCTGAAGAAAGGAAAGAGGGTTCAACGAGGAGCTAAGTCTATCGGCGAACGCTCGATTCGTCAAACGACACCAAATTGAAGCGGATCGAAGGGTGCGCCAACGGATTCCGGCATTGTCTCCATTGCGCGCTCGTCTTCGCCCTGAAAGGGCGACACAGGAGAGCCCGGGGCAACGCCCCGGGTTGCCCGAAGCGCCCAAAACCTCAGCCCTGAAGGCGCGGGACAATTC
>JAYUFP010000760.1:0-3827 GCA_043738665.1 Isosphaeraceae bacterium | reverse complement strand
TACAGAGCCTCGATTTTTAGCCCCGAAGGGGCGACGGTCAGTAGCCCAGGGCTTCAGCCCTTGGTTTTCAGGACGATACCCCCGCCTGGTTTTAAGCCCTGAAAGGGCGACAGTTCTAAACGGCATTTTCTGTCGCCCTTTCAGGGCTCAAATACAAAAAATTACGTCCTCTTTTTTGCTCGCGTGGCAAACCCGGGGCTGAAGCCCCGGGCTACTGACGGTCGCCCCTCCGGGGCTGAATTCGCTTTGCGATCGACTCCCCCGTATTCAATCAACAAACCCTCCCATGCTCGACCTCAAAACCGTTCTGGCCGATCTCGACGCCGTAAAACGGAACTGCCGGAACCGTAACGTCCAGCAAGACGTTCTCGACGAACTCGACCGCGTCGCCTCAATCGAGACGGATCGCCGATCTCTGCTCCAGGAGGTCGAATCAACGCGCCGTCGACAAAACGAGGTCGCCCAGTCCGTCGGCAAGGAAAAAGACCCGGCGAAACGCTCGGAGCTGGTCGCCGAGGGGAAGCGTCTCAAAGACGAGGTCTGGTCGCGCGACGAGTCGCTCAAACAGCTCGAACTCGAGCTGAAGCACAGGCTCGGGCGCATCCCCAACTTCACCCACCCCGACGCCCCCATCGGCCACTCCGAGGACGACAGCAAGGAACTTCGAAAGGTCGGAATTCCCCGCACGTTCGACTTCAAGCCGAAGGATCACGTCGAGATCGGCAAAGCCCTTGACCTGCTCGACTTCGAAGCCGGTGCCAAGGTTTCAGGACACGGCTTCTACTTCCTCAAGAACGACGCCGTGCTTCTTGACATGGCCCTCCAGCAGTTCGCGTTGACGACTCTGGTTAAGCGGGGATATACCCCGGTCGTCACTCCCGACCTCGCCCGCGTGTCAATCCTTGAAGGGATCGGGTTCAACCCTCGGGGCACGGAGACGCAGGTCTACTCGGTCGAGAACTCCGACCTCTGCCTGATCGGCACCGCCGAGATCACCCTGGGCGGCATGCACGCCGACGAGATCTTCGCGGAGGCCGACCTCCCCAAGAAATACGTCGGCATCTCCCACTGTTTCCGCACCGAAGCGGGGGCCGCGGGACGGGCGAGCAAGGGACTTTACCGGGTCCACCAGTTCACGAAGGTCGAGATGTTCGCGTTCACGACGCCGGAAACCTCGGGGGCGACTCACGCGGAGATCCTTGCGATCGAGGAAGAGATCTTCACCGCGCTGGGCGTCCCCTACCGGGTGCTCGATATCGCCTCGGGCGACCTCGGCGGCCCGGCTTATCGCAAATTCGACCTCGAAGCCTGGATGCCGGGGCGCGGCGAAGCCGGCGAGTACGGCGAAGTCACCAGCACCTCGGACTGCACCGATTATCAGGCCCGCAGGCTTAATGTTCGCTACAAGCCCGAAGGCGGCAAGGGGACGAAGTTCGTCCATACGCTCAACGGCACCGCGATCGCCTTGAGCCGTGGACTGATCTCGGTCCTGGAAAACTATCAGAGGGCCGACGGCCTTGTGGACGTGCCGACGGTGTTGCGACCGTTCATGGGTAAAGCCGTGGTCGGCGGCTGACGGGTCGTTCGAGTCCGAGAGGGCGCCTCATGCGAAACCCGCTCCTGGTGCCCGACCTCCGCGAGCTGATCCAGGCGGGCGAGGAAGACGTCCTCCGCGACTTCTTCAGCGACCACCACCCCGCGCAGACAGCCGAGATCCTCGAAGACTTTGCGGACCAGGAAGGGGATAAGCTTTTCGGCCTCCTTTCCCCCCGTTCGCGCGCCCAGGTCCTGAGCTATCTCGACAGCGAGCGTCAGGTCCAGATCGTCGAGCGGATGGAGTCGACCGAGGCCGCGAAACTGCTCCACTTGATGTCCCACGACGAGCGTGCCGACCTCGTCAAACGGCTCGAAGAGGAACAGGTCGACAAGATCCTCCCCCACCTCGCCCAGGCCGAGCGCGAAGACATCCGCCGACTCGCCAGCTACGAGCCCGGCACCGCCGGCGCGGTCATGACGACCGACTACGTGACGCTGCCCCCGAACTCGACCGTCCGAGAGGCCCTCGAACGGCTCCGCCACGAAGCGCCTGACCGCGAGACGATCTATTACAGCTACGTCGTCGACCCCCAGCGCAAGCTGATCGGCTTCGTTTCGCTCAAGAAGCTGATCCTCTCGCGCCCGAATTCGCGGATCGAAGACATCATGCAGCGCGAGGTGATCGTCGCCAAGGTCGACGAGGACCAGGAGGTCGTCGCCCGCCAGATCGGCAAGTACGACCTGATCGCGATCCCCGTCGTCGATGCCAACGACATGCTCGTCGGCATCATCACCCACGACGACGCCCTCGACATCCTGCGGCAGGAACAGACCGAGGACATCCTCGCGTTCGGCGGCGTCTCGAAAGACCGTGAAGCCGACGACGAATCGTACTGGCAAAGCAAAGTGCATGAAGCTGTGAGACGTCGCATCGGCTGGCTCCTGATGCTTTTTCTCGCCGGAATGATCACCCGCTACGTCGTCCACGCCTTCGCCTGGGTCCAGGGGCATGTCGCCGACATCGAGCTGGACGCGTTCATACCCCTTCTGATCGGGACCGGCGGCAACGCCGGCAGCCAGACGGTCGGCACGATCATCCGGGGGTTGGCACTCGGCGAGATTTCGCCGGGCGACGAGGCCAGAGTGGTTGCCCGCGAGGGGTTGACAGGGCTCTTACTAGGAATCTTGCTCGGAATTCTCGGGTTCCTGTTCACCTGGCTGATTTTCGGAGATACGGTCGGATTCGGTGTCGTGATCGGCCTGGCGTTATTGGGGATTTGTGTCTGGGCGAACGTGATCGGAGCCCTCGTGCCGATGCTCGCCCGAAGGTTCGGCATCGACCCCGCGTTGGTCTCCGCTCCGTTGATCAGCACACTGGTGGATGCCACCGGTTTGTGTATCTTCTATACGATCACGATCGTCCTGTTGATCAAGCTGAAGCTCTGAGTTCACCATCGGAATCGAGAAGAAAGCCCCCGCCATGCGCTTCGCCGAGATGACAGCCCCCGAGATCCGCAAGGTTTCCCGAGACAATTGCCTGATCCTCGCGCCGATCGCCGCGTGTGAACAGCACGGCAAGCACCTGCCTGTGTTCACCGACTCGATCCTCGTGGGAGCGGTGGCCGACGGCGTCGAGCGGAACCTGCCTGACCGGGTGTTGCTCTTACCCGTCTTATGGATGGGAGCCAGCGAGCACCACCTCCCCTTCGGCGGGACGCTCACGGCGACACTCCCCACCTACGAGCTGATGCTCATGGAGCTCCTCACCCCCCTGCTCCGCGACGGCTTCTCGCGGATGATGCTCCTGAACGGCCACGGAGGGAACATCGACCCCCTCCACATGGCCCTCCGCCGCCTCGACGCCCAGTTCCCCAAGGCCGTCCTCACCGGAGCCGCCTACTGGGAGATCGCCGAAGCCGAGATCGCCGCCCAGTGCGTCGGGCCGCGAAAAGTCATGGGACACGCCTGCGAGATCGAGACCTCAATGATCATGCACCTCCGCCCGGATTTGGTGCGGACCGAGTTGATTGTCGACGACCCGGACCTTACCCCCGATTCGCTCAAAGGCCTCTTCTGGGCAAGGGATTTCGGCCGTCGTACCGACCACGGGGCCGTCGGACATCCCGAGCGGGCGGCGGCGGAGCGTGGAAAGGCGATGTTGGACGGGGCAATCAAGAAGGTGACTGAGGTCGTTGAGGCCGCTTTGAAAGTGCCTGTGGACAAGGCTTAATTCGATACTCGGAAGACTGAAAGTGCGTTCGGTGGGGGCCGTATGTCAAGTTTCGTTTAAC
>JAYUFP010000759.1:0-3841 GCA_043738665.1 Isosphaeraceae bacterium | reverse complement strand
CACCTCGTCGTGATAATCGCGGGACTCGTGCTCGCCGGCCACCGTCAGCGTGCAGTTCGGGAGCTGTTCCATTGTTCGTATGAGGACATGAAGCCCTTTACTCGGCCGGACCATGCCGAAGAAAAGGAGCCTCGCGGCCTCGCCTTCGCGGGGGGGAACGGCGGGGACCCGCGGCTGGGCCCGTTCTTCCCAGGCCGCGTGCGGCGTGACGTGAATCGGCGGGTGCCCCGGCCCCAGGAACTCCGAGAGTTGCCTGCGGAGTCCCTCGGTGTGGACGATCAGGGCGGAGCAGGCACGCCAGCCCGACCGCCAGTTTTTCCGCATCGCCCTCACGTACGCCTGGCTCGCGTGGCCGTGGTTGGCGATGTTGTGGACGGTCATCACGACCGCGACCCCGCTCTTGCGGAGCCTTGTGAAGTGTCGGGTCGCCAGCCAGGGGGTGTATTCCTGGACGTGAACGAGTTTCACGTCGGGGTGGTCTTTCACGAAGCGGAGGAACGTCCCCTCGCGGCGGAGGTAATGGGTGACCCGTGAAACCCCCCAGGCGAGTTTCGAGCCGAAGGCCGAACGGTCGAGCAGGGGGGGGAGGATCGCGTGGATCGGGTAGAGGTCCGAACGGTAAGCGGGCGACAGGTCGGCCCCCGTGACGAGCTCGACCTCGACCCCGCGGCCGGGGCCGACCTCGGACATCGCGGTCAGGAGGGCCCGCGTATACCGAGCGTGGCCCTTCTGAGACTCGGCGGTGAACACGCAGACGCGAACCGAATCTCGGACGGACTCGCGCCCGGATTTCATCGTCAACTCTGAAAGTTTGGTCATGTTCTGAGGCCGCACTTGTTTTTAACGAACGCGAACACAATGAGGATTCGGGAGGGGCGAGGCGAGGGTCAAGGAAAGTTGACGTTGAGGATTTCGTGAGTTCCAGTCGGTTCCGTCGCGCGTTTTTCCCCTCCTTCGCAAGGGGGGGAACTGATCGCTTGCTCCATTTAATTTTATGATAATTATAGTTAGTTATTATTTGATAGCGACAAAATGAACTCCCAGCAGGATCCGGAAAAGCCGGATCCGCGCGACGGGCCGTCGCGCCTTCCCGGGCAGCTTCGAGAGTGCCCACTCCAGAAGACGGACAGGAAAGATCGGGGCCTGGAACGGCAGAAACACGCCACGGGCGCCGATCATCAGGCGGAACTTTGTGAAGCCGACCGACCGGAACTGCTCGACCATCTCGCCGACCGTGTATTCCTTCATGTGAAAACCCGTCGGCCGCTCCGAGAACCGGCCGGAGATGTCGTGCGGACCCGAGATCGCGTTCGGGGTCACGCAGACGTAGGTCGCGCCGGGCTTCATGGCCGTCGCGATATTCCTGAGCACAATCCCGCAGTCCTCGGTGTGGAGGTGCTCCATCAATTGATTGCTGTAGACGAGGTCAACCGTGCCCGGCGGGACCGGCACCTCGGTGCCGTCGGTGATCAGCAGGCTGAAGTTCTCGGGTGCGTCGAGCCCGCGGGTGATCTCGTCAGAGACCTCGACGGCGTACGAGTGCCCCGCGGTCTTGGCGACCTCGAGGGCGACCGAGCAATCACCCGCGCCCAACTCCAGGTACGTGAGCCCCGGCTTCATGAACCGGCGGAGCAGGGACATCTGCCGCGAGAGGTCGCGGTCGCGTGCCTCGGCGCTCAGCGCTCGGGTGAGCTGGGGGTGGTCGGGTACGCGCTGAAAGAGCTCGTCGTAGACCGTCTTGTAGAGATGCGAACGCTCGTCGTGACCGGCGACCCGGAGTCGGTCGGCAAGTGCCTTCTCGATCTCGTAGTGATCGCGGAGCCGTTCCATCGTTCGTTGACTGCGTTGTGCCACCATGACAGCCCTCAACCCTCGCTCTTTTCCGAAAGGCTTTGATCCGAACCCGTCACGACCCCCGCCCACGCCGGACTGAGCCGCCCCAGCACAAGGCTCCGTTCATCGCTCGACAGTAGCTTTGTCCAGACTGTCCACAGGAACGCGACCGTCCCCGCCGCGAGCACCGAGCCGCGATAAATCGGGCCCAGCGGCAGCGCCGCGAGTGCCAGCAACCCGAGCGCGGGGGTGAGCCCGCGGAACGTCTTGCGGCCGACCTCGCCGCTGCCGGGCAAGATCCATGCGACCGTCGCGAAGTAGAGGACGAGGTCCAGCGCCGTCCGGAACGCCCAGGCCATCGCCGTGCCCGTGATCCCGTACCGGGTCGTCAGCACCCACGCCGCGATCAGGTAGGGGGGCAACTCGGCCATGTGAATCTTGAATGTCAAATCCGGGCGGCCGATCCCCTGGATCAGGGCCGAAGGCACCTGCGCCAGGCCGTTAAGGAGCACCCCCAAGGCCAGCCACTGCATGACCCGGGTGCTCTCCTTCGCGAAGTCCGCCCCGAGCCAGACCGTGAGGATCTCGCGGCCTCCGCCGATGCTCACCAGCGCGAGCGGGAAGAGGATGATCGCCACATAGCGGAGACAGCGCTCGAAGATCAGGACGGTCCGCCGGCGGTCCTGCACGTAGCTCGTCGCGAACGCCGGGAAAATCACTCCGAGCACCGCGTTCGAGAGGAACCAGCCCTTTGTGATCAACTCATAAGGCGTCGTGTAGAAGGTGACCGCCGCGGTGGAGATGATCGCGCCGACGAGGAACCGGTCCATCTGAACCATCAGCGGGTTGATGATATTCACGGCCGTCATCCAGCCGCCGTAGCCGAGCATCGGCCCGAGGAATTCCTTGTGGAAGCCGAAGCCTTGCCGCATCCCCGGCACGACGCGGAGGCAGATCATCGAGTGCCCCGCGAACGAGACCAGGCGGACGACCGCCACGACCCCGACCGCCGCGCGAAGGTCGGTCGTGAACGGCAGCAAGGCGAGCGGGCCGAGGAGCAGTGCCAGCGCCGTGGAGGTCCGAAGGATGTTCGCGCCGCGCAGCTTCTGATAAGCCTCCATGACCCCGCGAAGCCCCGAAGTCCCGATCAGGAACGGGAGCGCGACGGCCATCATGTAAAACGCGCCCAGGGATTCGACTCTGAGTGTGCCGGTGAGCTTCAAGGCGTCGGTCACGAGCCATGGTGTGATCGCCGCCACGAAGACGGAGCCGACGAGGCCCAGGCCCATCATCAGTGACATGGCCGACCAGACCAGGCCGGGGATCTCTGCGTCATGACCGAGACCGAGCTTCTCGGCGACCATCTTGGTGAGGGCGCGTCCGAGCCCGAGGTCGAACAGGCTGAAGTAGCCCAGGACCATCCAGGCGAGCGTCATCACGCCGAACCGCTCGGTCCCCAGACCGCGAATCAGCCAGGGCATCGAGATGATGGCGACGGCCATCGGGATGCACTGGGCGAGAAGGTTTCCCGCCGCGTTCCGCGCGAGGACGCGACCGCTCGTGAGCGTCGAAGGAGCGCTTTCGCGAGGGGTCGTCGGCGGGGGCACGGTCAAGGAGGACAAGACGTGGGCCTCGGGTCGGGGTGGCGAGTGAGCGGTGGGCCGGTCGGGTGCCACTGGTCGTACCCGACCAGTGCGTTTCAGTCATGGCTAGCGGCACTGATCGAGTACGACCGGTGCCACCCGTAAGATGATGCGTCACCGCATTGTTTTATATGATGAGCACCAATCAACCGGCAGGTCTGGTCAACGGCACCTCGGGCTCAGGGTCGATCTCGATCCGCGCTTCCAGGCCGGCCCGCAGCAGGTTCGCCCGGTTCTCGACTCGGACGTGGACCTTGCATGTCCTCGTCGTCGGGTCGATCTGTGAATCGATGAACACAAGATTTCCGTTAAAGACCTCGTGCTCGACGGGCAGGTCGGCCCCGGCGATCTCGACGACGACCCGC
>JAYUFP010000758.1:0-3842 GCA_043738665.1 Isosphaeraceae bacterium | reverse complement strand
CCGACTCGGCCTCGGGCGAACGACCGAACTCGCCACCCCAGAGGATCAGCGTGCTGTCGAGCAACCCCCGGCGCTTCAGGTCTTTCAACAGGCCGGCCACCGGCTTGTCGGTCTCGGACGCCTTGCGGAGGTGGTTCTCTTCGATGTCGGAGTGCGCGTCCCATTGCAGGTTGCCCGGGCCGCCTCCGGAGACCACGCAGACGAACCGCACGCCCTTTTCGACGAGCTTTCGCGCCATCAAACAGCGCCTGCCGTAGTCGTTCGTCGGCTCCGTGCCGACACCATAAAGTTCCAACGTTTCGCGCAATTCCCCCGCCATGCTCAAGACCTCGGGGGCCTCGGTCTGCATCTTGAAGGCGAGGTCGTAGGCGTTGATTCTCGCGGAAAACTCGGTGTCGACCGGGTCAGGCCCCGCCTCGTTCAGGTTGCGGATCAGTTGCAACGTCTTGCGGCGGCGGTCGGTCGGCACGCCTTGGGGCAGATCCAGGTTGAAAACGGGCCTGTCGCCGGGGCGGAAGCTCGTGGGCTGGTACACGGCGGGGAGGTATCCGTGCATGTACATCGGCTGACCCGCCTCGAGCGCCCCGCGCGGGTCGGGCATCACCACGTAACCGGGAAGCGAATCGCTCTCGGCCCCCAGGCCGTAAAGAACCCATGAACCCATGCTCGGCGACCCCGGCGTGATCCGGCCGGTGAACAACTCATATTGCGCCGCGGAGTGAACCACCATGTCGCCGTGACAGGAGCGGACCACGGCGATGTCGTCGATGCACTGGGCCGTGTGCGGGAAGAGGTCGGAAACCTCGACCCCGCTCTGTCCGTGCTTGCGGAACTTGCGGCGCGTGCCGAGCAACCGGGCCTCGCGACGGACGAATTGATACTTGGCCTCGCCGAATTCCTTGGGGCGGATCTGCCCGTGCAAGGTGTTCAGCAAGGGCTTGGGGTCGAACGTTTCAAGGTGGCTCGGCCCGCCCGCCATGAACAGGAAGATGACGGATTTCGCCTTGGCGGGGAGGTGCGGCAGGCGAGGGGCGAGCGGGTTACCTGTCCCCCCGCGGACCTCCTGTTCGTGAAGCATCGAGGCGAGCGCGAGGCCGCCGAAGCCGCAACAGCCGTCGCGAATGAACTCGCGGCGGGTTCGCGTGGGGCGTTCGTGGGGTGTCCGAATCATGTCAGGGGACATAGAGGAACCCATTCAGGTTGAAAAGCGTGAGCGCGAATTCACGTAAGGGTTGCTCGCCGAGGAATTCGAGCGCGAGCGTTTTTTCGTAGGCGGTCGGGGCGCGCCCCAGGGCTTCGCCGAATCCACTGGCCACGATCCGTTCGGGGTCGCCTTTTCCCTCGTCCTTAAGGCGTTTCGCGAAGGCGTCGGCAAGGTCGTTGGAGAGGGTTCCGTTGAGGAGTTCGAGGGCCTGGGGGGCGTGGGTGCTGGTCTCGCGACGCCCGCAGCTCGCGAGCGCCGCGGGGGCGTCGAAGGTTTCGAGGAAGGGGAGGCGGAGGTTTCGCTTGGCGATCAGGTAAATCGTCCGCCGGTCGTGCTCGGCGGCGTCCTGGGCGACGCTCCATTGCGAAGGCTTGTAGAGCATCTTCACAAGCTCCGCGTCGATCGGCAGCATGATGCTCGGCCCGCCCGCCTTGAGGTTCAAACGGCCGGAGACCGCGAGCATCGAATCGCGGATCTCCTCGGCGGAGAGCCGACGACGGTTGAACTTCCAGAGCAGGCGGTTATCCGGGTCGGAAACACTCGCCCGCGCCTCGATCGGCGACTTGTTCGCTTGCCGATAAGTCGCGCTCAGGACGATCGCCCTGTGCAACGGTTTCAGCCGCCAGCCGTCGGCGACGAGCTTGCCCGCGAGCCAGTCGAGCAGCTCGGGGTGACTCGGTCTCGCCCCTTTCACGCCGAAATCGTTGACCGTCTTGACGATCCCCGTGCCGAAGTGGTTCATCCAGACGCGGTTGACCATGACCCTGGCCGTCAGCGGGTTCGACGGCGAGGCCAGCCAGCGGGCGAGCCTGGTGCGCGGGTCGGCCACGTCGGCGGCGAGTTCGGGCTCGGAATCGGGGACGAGGACCGAAGGGGGGCGGGGGCCGACGGGTTCGCCTTTGTTCTCCCAGACGCCACGCTTGAGCACATGAATCTTCGTCCGTTGCGGCCAGTTGTTCTCGACGGCGGGGATCGTCGCGAGCGGCGGCGGGGCTTCGTCTTCGAGGGCCTCGATCTTTTCGCCCAGCGCTTCACGCGCCTTGCCGCTCAACTTGCGGGCTTCGGCTTTCAGCACGACGATCTTCGCTTTGAACTCCTTGTCTTTCCGCTTCCAGGCCGCGGTTTCCCGGGCGCCGGCAAGGCTGATGTTATTTTCATCGGTCGCGGCGACATACGCTTGCAGGCGGTAGTAGTCTTTCTGCGAGATCGGTTCAAGCTTGTGGTTATGACAACGTGCGCAGCCGACCGAGAGGCCCAGAAACGTCGTGCCGAGAATATCCGTGCGTTCCGTCAAAACCTCGTTGCGGCTCAAGGCGATGTCGGCGTCCCCGGCGTTGCGGCGGACCGGGCCGAGCCGGTGAAAGATCGACGCCGCGAGACTGTCCGGGTCCTTCGGCGCGACCTCGTCGCCGGCGAGCTGCTCGACGACGAACTTGTCAAAAGGCTTGTCGCGATTTAAAGACTCGATCACATAATCACGAAACCGCCAGGCGTCGGGGACGGTGCGGTCATATTCGTATCCTTCGGTCTCGGCATAGCGCACCACGTCGAGCCAGTGCTGCGCCCAGCGCTCGCCGTGGCGGGGGCTGTCGAGCAAGCGGTCGGCCACGCGCTCGAACGCATCGGCGGTTGCGTCATGCTCGAAAGCATCAATCTCGACAGGGGAAGGAGGCAGCCCCGTGAGATCAAAAGTCACGCGTCGAATCCATTCCGCGCGGCTCGCCGGGGGAGCGGGCTTCCAGGCTTTCGCTTCCAGGGCGAACAGGATGAACGCATCGACGGGGTTCTTCACCCAGCCTGAATCCTGAACCGCCGGGGCCGTGACGGGTTTCACGGGCTGGAACGCCCAGTGTTCGCGGGGGTCTTCGGCTTCCGCCGGTTTCGCCGATTCTTCCTTGCCGAACGGGGCGCCCATCTCGACCCAGCGGACGAAGTCGTCGATCACGGATTCGGGCAATTTCGGCACCTTCGGCGGCATTTCCAGGCCGTCTTCGTGGCGGATCGCCTGGAGCAGCAGGCTTTCCTTGACGGAGTTAGGCACCAAAGCCGGGCCGGTGTCGCCGCCTTGCAAGGCCGACGCCCGCGAATCCAGACGCAGACCCGCCCGCACCTTCTTCGCTTGTGCCGAGTGGCAGGAATAGCATTCCGAGATGAGCACCGGCTCGATCTTCTCGCGATAGAATCGCGGGCCGTCGGGCTCCGCCGCGTGCGCTGAGGTGGCGAGGGCGACAACGATCAAGGCAAGAATCAGGCGCATAACCGGCGCTCTCCGCGTTTCAAAGGCGGAAATGTCGGGCGAGTCACGCATCGCGACCGCCAACCCCCCTATTGAACCGATTCGGCCGCGATATGTCCAAACAAAGTTCAACGAAAAGGGGACCGGCGACGATTTCCGACCATCCTTCAATTCTTCTCGCCGAGCCGTCTCGCCGCGCCTGTCCGGGATTGTCGAGCGCGACCGGGCGGACCGAGCAAGCGCGCTCGCGACTTCAGGCGGTCGTCGATGGCGTTGCCGAGGAAGTTGGGGTACGCCGCTTTCTATACTCCGCGCGGTCTCCTTTGATCCATTCCGGGAGTGCCGAGCTCCTGATGAGCCGAGGATCGACTCGGCTCGCCGGGAGGCTCTTCCCGACGTGAT
>JAYUFP010000757.1:0-3847 GCA_043738665.1 Isosphaeraceae bacterium | reverse complement strand
GGATGACCCAGCCCGACCACGTTCCCGTCTTGGAAAGCGTGTTCGCCCAGGCGCCTCCGACCCATCCCCAGGCGAGGAGCAACGCCCCGCCGTCGGGTGTCGCGGTGAAGCTCGTCGGGCTCAACGCCGCTCCGGGGAGCTGGAGCCAGTTCGACCAGACCCCGTTTTGCCGATTTCTCGTCCAGAGCGTCTCATCGGCCCCGGTCACGACGACGTCGAGTCGGCCGTTCTGGGTCTGGACCACCGTCGGCCGCCCGACGAAGCTCAGAATCGAGTTTGGCGATCCGAGGGGTGTCCATACCGACCATGCGCCGCCGTTGAAGCCACGGGTCCAGAGCAAATCGTCCTGCCCCAGCGCGAAAACGTCCCATGCGCCGCTCGGTGAACGGACCACGGCCGCGTCGGAGTGCAAGACTCCCCCGAGCGTTCCCCAATACGACCACCGCGTGCCGTCATACCCCTTGATCCAGAGCGCGTTGTCAACTCCGCGAACCGTGGCGAGCTGTGCCGGGGATGTGGAGGGAAGCGGTCCCACGGTCGCCAGCGCGGCGGCGTAACGGTCGCCGAGTTTCGCCTGGCCCACGGCGTTGTAATGGATGACCTCTTGTCCGCCGTTGTTGTACCCCCAAGGACCGCCGACGTAAGCGCAATACGGTTCGATCGTCGGGATCGTCATATGAACGGCGGCGATGTCGTACGCCGGCTTGCCCATCGTGGCCATCCATTCCGGGACCATCCCGCCGATCAGGAACGGGGTCTTCACCGTCGCCGTGGGGATGCTCGACCGGAAGCCGCGAATCAGGGCGATCAGGTTGTTCTGGTAGTCCGGAGCGTCCAATCCGTTGCGGGCGTCGGTCTCGCCTTGGAGCCAGATGATGGCGACGAGGCGGTTGCCCCTTCCCGAGTTGACGGCGTTTGCGGCCAGCCCGATCGCCTGGAGATAGAGGTCGTCTCCAACGTCCCAACGGGAATCGGAGAACCCGGTCGCCATCACGGCGGTGGGCACCAGCAGAACCTTCCGGCCCGTGGCCAGGTACGTGTTCGCGTACGTGATCCCGAAGTGAAGCCCCGCGCCATACCGTCCGTAAGGTGAATCAGGACCGGCGAGGGGGTTGGCGGCGAGGGCCGCCGTGCCGTTGATTGCCCACTGCCAGACCCGCGAATCCGACACAGGGTCGACCCCCGGGCCGATTCCGTAGCCCACCGCGTTGGATTGGCCGGCGATGACCACCACATCGGCGTTGTCGATCGCCGAGGCCTCTCGGCCGAGTGACAACAACACTCCCAGAAGGAGCGCCACTTTGATCCAGACATTGTTCATGGACGGCTCGTGTATCGAGGTGAATGATCGGAGTTCAAGCGTTCGACCGTGATCCGCCGAGATCGATAACGGTCGACTCGTTGATGAAATCGGCGCGCAGCGGAGCTCCGAAGACGGCGACTCGCGACCGCGGATGGCGGATCGCGGCACCGTCCTCGCCGACGTGCTCACTCTGGCGTGTTTCCATGAAGTAACGGAATCGATAGGCAAAACCAATATCGATTCAGTCATTGTTTACGAAAATCAACGTTCGCCCTGTCGCCTTCTGTCGGATCAGCGGATGTGCGGTTCTCGATCGAAAAAACGGTCATGTCAAAATTCCGGTCGATTTCCGTCGATCGTCAGCCGCTGGCGATTCTTCAGCCCGCGTCATACACTGGGAATCCATAGTTCTTGTCGCCGAACCGGACTCGTTTCCCGGAGAACGCCATGCCGATGCCGCCGATCGAGACGCGCCGAGAGTTCACCCGCCACGCGTTGCAGTCGCTGACCGCATTGGCTCTGATTGAAGGGCTGGCGGCGCACAGGCTTTTCGGCAAGGACGTCGCGCCGATCGTCGATGACTGGTTCAAGGAACTGCACACGATCAGCAAGGACGTGGCCGACCACAAGCTGAAAGATGTCGCGTTCCAGAAGTCACTCGAAGGGCTTTACAGCCGGGCCAACCTCCCCGCCCTGCTCAAGACCCTGGATTTCGAGAAGATGGCGGCGGGCGTGAACTACCCGGCGGTCGGCGCCAAGAGCCTGCCGGTCGACTTCAAGAACGTCTCGGGACTGCCCACGAATCTCGTCTTCGGCCGACAGATCTTCGCGATGAGCAAAGGCCGGTCGATCATCCCGCACGGCCACGACAACATGGCCACGGGATTTCTCGTCTTGAACGGGAATCTGCGAGGACGTCACTGGGACCGCGTCGAGGACCACGAGGACCACTACCTGATCCGACCCACGATCGACCGGTCCTTCAAAGAGGGCGAGTTCTCAACGGTCAGCGACCACAAAGACAACATCCACTGGTTCACCGCCGACAGCGACCACGCGTTCGTCTTCAACATCCACGTCAATCACACCGACCCGGGAAACCCCAAGAGCCCCGGCCGGATCTATCTAGATCCGTTGGGAGAAAAGGCTTCCGGCGGCTTGATCAAGGCTCCCAAGATCACGTACGGCAAGGCGAATCAGATGTATGGGTGACGCATCTTTAACAACGATCCGACACAGAGCTAAAACGCCCGGCGCGACGCGTTCCCACGGTCCTCCGCGGGAACGAGTTTGAGCGGGTTGCGGCCGACATCTTCAACGGCCGACTTATTGACGATGAGGAATTGCGGCAACCTCGGACGACGCCGTCACTCCGGTTCTCGGCGATCGTCGGGAGAGCGCGGCCCACGAAAAACCGATCGCCAGAACCAGAAGACATGCGAGTGTCGCCAGACTTACAAATCGGCCGACGCGAAGCGACCAGGGTGAGAACTCGAGTCGAACTGCGTGGACGCCGGCGGGAACGAGGCAACCCATGAAGTCTCCGTTAATTCGTAAGACGACTGTCGGGTTTCCGTCGATGGTGGCGTGCCAACCCTCGTGATAACTCTCGGAGATCACGAGCAGTCGGGGGTCGTTCGCGGAAGTCTGGACGCCGAGACGCCCTTGGCGATCAACGACCATGTTTGCGATCCCCGCATCTCCCGCCTTGAGGTCGATCGAGGACTCAGCCAACGCGGTCGTCTCGGGGTCGATCCGTTCGAGGTCGGAGGCCGGGTCGTTACTTTTCAAGACCTTTCCGACGAGATTTACTCGCGGTAACGGCAGGGGCATTTCGTGCCATCGGCCTGTCTCGTCACTTCGAAAGCCGATCCCGGCAACCCGAGCGGCGTTGGGGTGTGAGAGGTCGAGCAAGCGTCGAGGGGCAAGTGACATGTACAGGTTGGAAAGTTTATATCCTTTCAGGATCAGGCTGTCGTGATTCCCGAAGACGTCGACCCTGTCTCCGAGCCGTCGAGGAGGTTCGTCGAGCGAAGCGACGAAGGCGTCGACCGTTTTCGGGGGCGACATCATGATGAAGTCGAAACCATAAAGCGCGACGTCGGAGACGGCAAAGACGATGAGTAGGGCGGGGGCGAACCGAACCCCTCTCGCTGAAGCGACGACGAGTGACGTGGACGCCAACATGAGAATCGGTCCAGCCGCCACTCGTTTCCCCGAGGCGAGCCAATCCCCCACCGGCGATTCCGGGAAGACGGAATTCCATCCCCATAAGCTCACCGCGGCCACCAGACTCAAGAAAAGAGGGATCAATAGTAAGAGGCAGGTCCGACCCGACGATTTCTCTCCTATGGTGTTCCTTCGGTAAAGATCCTCGAAGGCCAGCGCCGCGACCAGCGCGATGGCGAATGGGAGACGCTAAAATTTTTCCCGCGTTCGCCAGGTTTTGTGTAGTTCATATTTACGCGCGAAGGTTCGTCTACGACTCGAGCGATGAACGCGTACGGGGCCACGGCCTGGACAAGATTGACGGGAGAAAGAGAG
>JAYUFP010000756.1:0-3851 GCA_043738665.1 Isosphaeraceae bacterium | reverse complement strand
CGGCCTCGGCGGGTTCGGGCGGAAAGCGAGGGCCTCCTTGCACGAGGAAGACGTCGAGCCGGCCGTCGCCATCGTAGTCAAGCAGGGCCACACCGCCGCCCATGACCTCGGGAATCTGGAGCCGGGGTGAGCGGGGGCTCTCGTACTTGAAAATCAGGCCGGAAGGCCCGGCCGCGTCGGCGAACCTCGGGGGGGTGGCCGCGTCGGCGCGCGGGGCGATGGGGGACGGAGCCCCGGCGAGTTCCAGGGCGAGGGAGGCCGCCGGGACGAGCGCCTCCGCCGGTACTCGTATTCGCCGCGTGCCGTCTTGGCGTGAGAGGCGGCCGAGCGCGCCGAGGGGGGCGCGGTCGTCCGGGGACCGGGAGATCGCTAACGCCCACCAGCCGCGCGCCTCGAAGTCGCGGCCGGTCGACTCGGCGAGTCGGGAGAGGTTCTCGGCCTGGAGGCGACTCACCGCGAGGGGGAGGCTGATGAGGGACCAGCGATAGCGGTCGCGGGCCTGGTCGAGTTCGGCCTTGCGGCGGCGGAATTTGGCGGCATCGGGGTCTCCCGCGTCGCTCGCCAGCGCGGCAAGACGTTCGAGCGGGACCGGGTCGCTGGGATCAAGGTCGACGAGGGCGGTGAGGAACCGTCGCTCCGCGGCGGAGTCGGATCGCAGTGAGGCGGCCCAGGCCCGGAGGGAAAGCACCGCGCGCGGAGGGAGGTCTTCCACGGGCAGCCGCCTTATGGCATCAGCCGCTTCGACGGGCCTACCGGCGGCGACAGCCCAGTCGAGCCGGGCGCGCCAGGTGGCGGGATCGTCGGGCTTCGCTTCGCACAGGGCGTCGAGCTCGCGCGCGGCCTCGTCGTGGTGCCCGGAGCGGGTCGCGAGGGTCGCCCGGACGAGCCGGGCGCGGGGGTCGTCCGGGGCGTGACGCGCCGAGGCGTCGAGCACGGCGCGCAAATCCTCGGGGGTGACCACCGCGCTCTCAAGCCCCCAATGCTGACGCAGGATGGCATCGCGGTCGGCCCTGCTCGCGGTTTGCCAGCCCGCCTCCAAGAGTCGGCGGGCCTCGTCGATTCGACCCTCCCAGACCATAAGCTCGAAGAGCGCCCAGCGTGCCCGGCCGGCGACTCCGTCGAGGCCGGCCAGGGCGGCATTAAGCTGGACCTCGGCGTCGGCGAGGCGTCCGAGGTCGCGCGTCAGGACGTTCGCGCGCCGCAGGGCCGTCGCGGCCGCGAGCGGCGAGCCGGGGGGAACAGCCTCCCAGGCGCGAAGCGCTTCGATGGGCCGGCCGACCACGCGGTTCGGTACTCTGTCGCGTGACATACTCCAAACCCGTGCGGTTCGGCAGAGGCTTTCGGGGCACGGGGCGGGTACGACCCGTGGCACCCTCGATCGACCGAGCGAGCGTCTCTTATTCCCTCGACCTTTGCTCAACTTGTTTTTTCGCGGTGCCTTACCAAGTCTGAATTTCTCGCTTTCGCTCACGCCCATACGGTCCTGCTTTCGATTTCTCTAAAGAGCGTGTGTGAACAAAAGATGGAGAAACAAAGGAGACTGCGGGTCTGAGTCAGGTGACATGCTTACGCTTCGTAAACACGCTCGAGAGCCTTGGCCTCCGACGTAATATGTTAACAAAGCATAAGCATATACATCTGCAAACTATTCGGCCTGTAGGCTTACAGTCTGATCAGATGTTTTTGAAAAAATACTCATTTTTTTCTTGACAAGCTTTATCGGTCATCTTTAACTATGCACTTGCAATACCGTAAAGGTTTGCACATTCCCGCGTTCTTTAAAACCCTGTACGTGTTTTGATCAAGGGAAATTCCATGGTCATGTCGTGGCTCCTTCGTGATCGGAAGTTGCGGAGTACGCAGTTCGTCCCCAGCAACTTCTCCAACGGCCAGGTCGCGCGTCTGGAAACGCGGGCGATGGCCGCACCCGCTTTATGGTTTAACCCGAATCCATTCAGTGGGATGCAGGTCACCGCCGGTGGCCTTTTCGATGCTCTTGGCCAGACGGATCAGCCAGGTCAAACCGCCTTTAGTGCAGTAGGAGGGAGCGTTACTGTCGCATGGACTTCAACCGCAAGCGGTGGAGCCTTTTTCAACCCGTGGACGGGAACCTTGTCTCCTCCTACGACGACCTTCACGATGTTGGGCTCATCAATGAGTCAGATCAACGATCTCGCGAATCCTGGAAACGGTACCGGGTTCGGAAATATCGGAAATTACTCAGTGTCGATGAACACTTATCAGTCGATCATTTGGAGCACGAGCGGCCCCATTGATGGCATTGGGAATGGTTTGGGATTGACCGCTTCCGGTGCAAGGGACTACATCCTCGCTGACGATATTCGGCTCGCCATCGTTAATGATACGTCTTTTTTCCTGAAGGAGACCTACACCGTTCACTTCGACCCCCCGTCGCTTTTGAGCCCAGGTGTCGGGGCGGCTGAGGCGGCTGGGATCAATACAGGACCAGCGCTTGATGCTAATGGTGTTCCTGTCGGTTCGCTTGCCGTTAATGCCGCCGGGGTTCTCGGTCCACTCACTTCGGTTGTCAACGGAGTGGCGATTCCCCTTGATCCTAACACGGGCAGCTTTTCCGGCTTCCTTCCTTCGCCACAAGGCGTGACCTCGACATACGTCTCGGCGAGCGGAACTGACCTTCGTGTCGTTCAGACGACAAACGTCGGGTTTATACCAGGCACCCTCACCTTCGGCCCGGTCGTCGGTCCGCGTTGGTTTGTTGCTTACGGTGCGGCACTCGCGGTCAACGGCAATAGTAGCGCGAATAGCGGCGGCATTACAGACCTCACGAGCCATTATGACATCACATTCACAAACGTCGGAATCGCAGGACCCTGATCAAATTGTTTCGGCGACAACTGTCGCCGCCGCCGTGGGGAAGGCGACTCTGGGTCATCATGCTCTCGGCGGCCGTCTCGGCGGCGTTGATGGCTTGGGTGATCGGTGAGTCGGGGGTTCTCGCGGTTCAACCGTCGGTCGGTCAGTACACCGTGATGGGCCAGAAAATCCAGGGGCCCACGCCCGAAACACGTCGGGCGGCCGACATACGGACCGCGGCCCTCGTTTACGGCGTCTTCGGCCTATTCCTCGGGTCCGCCATCGGCCTCGCGGGCAGGCACTCGGTCTCGGGGCCTTTGACGGCCGTGGCGGCGGCGGCGATCGGCGCGGTCTTTGGGGCGGTGGCGGGTGCCCTCCCGTCGTTGACGGCACTCCCCGTCTACTTCGGCTGGATCGGCGATAGCCTTGGGGACTTGCTCCCATCTCTGGCCATGCATTCCCTGATTTGGACGCCCCTTGGCGCGGCCGCCGGCCTGTCGTTCGCACTCGCGCGCCGCGACCCGCGAGGGATCGCTCGGGCGGTCCTCGGCGGGGCCGCCGGAGCGTTGCTCGGAACGGCCGTTTACGAACTCCTCGGTGCGGTCGCGCTCTCCCTTTCGGGGACGGTCAATCCGATCGCCAAAGACTGGCCGGCACGGCTCCTCACGTTCCTCCTGCTCGCCATCCCGGCCGCCTCAGGGGTCCTCCTCGCGGGGCAACCTCTCCGCCGCCATACCCCGGCCGTGGACGCGGGCCGGTGAAGCCGGTGAGAAGTGTGCTCCCTTCCTAAGAAGTTCGCCCGCGTCACGACGATCGGAGTGGGTTCGTGGGAACGAGTGTCATGAAATTTGGCTAATGGGTGCCACAGGTTCGTACTCGAACCCGTGCCCCGAAGCCTCGGCGGAACACACGGGTTCGAGTACGAACCCGTGGCACCCATTAGCCAAATTACATGACACTCGTTCCCACGAACCCACTCCGATCGTCGTGACGCGGGCGAACTTCTAAGGAAGGGA
>JAYUFP010000755.1:0-11540 GCA_043738665.1 Isosphaeraceae bacterium | reverse complement strand
TCCCGCGCCTTCAGGGCTGAGGTTTTGGGCGCTTCGGGCAACCCGGGGCGTTGCCCCGGGCTCTCCTGTGTCGCCCTTGCAGGGCGAAGACGAACGCGCAATGGAGACAATGCCGGAATCCGTTGGCGCACCTAATTCGTACGCTCGGCTTGTCCAAAACCCCTTCGAAAGTGTAGGATTCGAGTGCTTTCGTGGTGTTAAATAGAGTGGCCTGACGGCCTGCTCGATCGGTCACGGTTGCGTCGAGGGAGAAACGGGTGTCGGAAAAGCCTCGATTATTGGTGATCGAACGCGATTCACATCCTGACTCCACCCCGAGAGACTTTCTCTCGGGGTTCTACGACGTCGTCATCGCCAGAACCATGTCTCGTGCCCTCGTCCTGCTTCGCGAACAGGAATTCGCGGGCGTTTACGTGGACACGGCACAGCTTTCGGCGGTCCGATGGGCCGGGGTGTTGATCCAGGCCGATGAGATCCTCGACGCGATCGCCGACGGTGTCGCGGTCGTCGACCAGGATCTGAGGGTCATCTGGGCGAACCCGGAATTCCACTCGTTCACTGACCCCGGCATCGAAGTCGTCGGGAACAAGTTCTACAAGGCGCTTGGGAACCCCGAGGTCATCGGCCCCGACCCTTGCCCGTTCACGTCGGCAGTCGCCTCCCACGCCCCCGCGAGCACCGAGCTTCGGATTGACTCCAACCGCTACATCCGGGTCACCGTCACGCCGGTTTACGACTCGCAAGAGAGCCTCACCCACCTGATTGCCTTGACCCGCGAGATCACCGACGAGACCCAGCAGCAACTGAAAGTGAGCGCGATCCACAAGGCCGGTGACGAGCTCGCGGACCTCACTCCCGAAGAACTCTCGGAGATGGGGGTCGAAGAGCGGACCGACCTCCTGAAGTACAACATCGCGCGGCACATGAAGGATCTGATGGGGCTCGATTTCATCGAGATCCGCCTCCTCGACCGGGTCACGGGCCGGCTGACCCCACTTCTCACCGAAGGGATGACGACCTCCGCGGCCAACCGGGAACTCTTCGCGAGCAAGGAGGGAAACGGAGTCACCGGGTTCGTCGCGGCGACGGGGCAAAGCTATCTCTGTCCCGACACGACTCACGACCCGCTCTACCTCGAAGGGGCCGCCGGGGCTCGAAGCTCTCTCACCGTCCCCTTGATCTATCACGGCACGGTCATCGGCACATTGAACGTCGAGAACTCGCAGCCCAACGCGTTTGACGACCGCGACCGTCAGTTCCTGGAGATTTACGGCAGGAACGTGGCCTCGGCCTTGAACACGCTGGAGTTGCTCCAGGCCGAGAAGATCAACGTGGCGTCGGCCTATTTCTCGGCGATCACGCGGGAGATCGCGATCCCTCTCGACGACATCCTCCGCGACGCCACGACGGTGCTGGATCGCACGCTGGGGCAGGACGAAGAGATCAGCGCCCGGTTGAAACACCTGCTGGCGCGCGCCAGGGAAATTCGCGGGCTGATCCAAAAAGTCGGCTCCGCGATCGCCCCGGAAACTCGCCGGAATGCCAGCCGACAATCGGCAAGGCTCGCCACGGCGCGTCTCCTCGTTGTCGATTCCGACGAGAACATCCGTCGATCGGCCCATGACCTCCTCGGCGGACAAGGCGCGACGGTCGAAACCGCCAGAGACGCGCACGAGGCGATCGCCATGATGCGAGAGTCGAACTACTCGGCCGCGCTCGTCGATATTCGCCTTCCCGACCTTGACGGCTTCGAGACTTTCAAGCGATTACGAGAGGTCCAGACGGCGGTGCCGATCATCCTGATGACCGGCTTCGGCTACGACCCTTCGCACTCGATCGTGAAGGCGCGGCAGGAAGGACTCCAAACCGTGCTCTATAAACCCTTCAGGGCCGATCGTTTGCTCGAATCGGTCGAGCAGGCGCTCCGGCCGCCGTCCGGCGACGACAAGACAACGCCGACGCGATGACCACCAGGGTTACCGCCGGATCGTGACCTTGACGTGAAGACTCGCCGGTTTCAGACGTCTCCCGAGGCCCATCGCTCATGAGCATCGACCTCCTTCTTCTGCTTCCGCTCGCGCTCGGTCACATCGCGTTGTTCGTGCTCATCATCAACGTCGCGCATGCCGTCGGGTATCGAGGATCCGCGCCCGACCTATGCAAGATCGCCTTGTTGACCGGTTTCACCGTCGGCTCGGGCGTTCTGGCGTGGGAAGCGTGTCGGGATGGGATGTCGGTCTGGTCATGGCCGTCCTTGCTCTACGGCGCGGCCTGTGTGATCACGGGGCTCTTCCTTCTGCCGTTGAGTACGACGCTCCTTCATCTCCGCAACGATCCCGAAGGGATTCGAGTTCAGGAGACCACCGTCGACCTGGGCAAGACTCTGGGCGTCGAGAACCTCGTCGGCGAAGGCAAATATGCCTGGATGCTCAAGCTCAAGGGCAACGAGTCGTTCACGCTGAGAAAAATCGAGTGCGAACTCGCCTTGCCCAACCTTCCCGAGGCGCTCGACGGCCTGACATTGCTTCATATCAGCGATATCCACCTCGCCCCGTCATTTTCCCGCCGCTTCTTCGAGGCCGTGATCGAGGAGGCGCTCAAGTTTCCCGCTGACTTGGTTCTGTTCACGGGGGACCTTGTCGATGACGACGGAGTGATCGACTGGGTCGTCCCCCTTTTCTCGAAACTTCGAGGAAGGTTGGGGACGTACTCGATCCTTGGCAATCACGACTTCGAACATTCCCCCGACCTGCTCGCGAGGCGGCTTGAGGACGCGGGATTCACCGACCTGGAAGGGCGCTGGACGACTTTTGAAACGGCCGGAACGACTGTGGCTCTGGCCGGGACGTCGTTCCCTTGGGGGCCACCTGTTCCCATCGCCGACCGCCCTCGCGCGGACTACCAGATCCTCTTGAGTCACGCGCCCGACCGCTTCTACTGGGCTGAGAAGAAGGGCTTCGACCTGATGCTTTCGGGCCATAACCACGGCGGGCAGATCCGTTTCCCGCTGATCGGCGCGGTCTTCATGCCGAGCGTGTATTCGCGACGGTTCGACCGGGGCTTCTTTCGTAAAGGGAAGCTCACGCTCCACGTCAGCCAGGGGATCGCCGGCAAACACCCGCTCCGTTACGGATGCCCACCCGAGATCACACGGCTTACGCTCAAATCGATTCCCGTGGAGCCGAAGAAGGCCAAGGTCTCGGCTCACTCCGAGCCGTTACGAGGCTCCTTGAATGACGTTCGGTGAGGGGCCGGCGACACCAAGCGGCTCAAACGTAGACCCGCCGATTGTAGATATACCACTCCCCCAGCAAAAGCCCCAACGCCATCACTGCGAAGACGACCCACCAATCCTTGGGGCTCGGCCGCAGTTGCTTGACTCCTGCCACGGGGCTGTAGCCGATCTTGATCTTGTACGAATCCGCCTTTTCGGCAGGCGTTCCGTCAGGCACGAGCCCTCGGGGTGCGATATCGCTCTCTCGAAAATCGAACTGATTCACGACGAACGGGAGCATCCCCGAAGGCTGCCAGCGGGCGTGGTAGATCCCCGACTTCTCCGCCTTGCCGTAGACATAGGTCCCCTGCGGCGATCGCGTGACCATATCGTTGGTGATACCGCCAGGACCCGTCACGGTCACCTTCTCCGCGTTCGCGTCGATCCGCAGCGGAACGCTCTGACCGGGCAGGTGAATTTCATCCGCGGCCGTCTCGCGGGAATTGCCGAGAACCTGAAGACTGTTGAAGAGGAACAGCGGGAAGCTGATATTCTTGAACCAGGTCGTGTTGAACTTGTCGCCGTCGAGTAGCGCGAAGGCGACCACAGTGTCGGAAAAGCCTTCGCGGGGCGCGACGAACGCGAGTGGCCCGACGTTGCTTTCGATCAAAGTGGTCGACCCGATCGGCGGCTCGACGCCGATCGCCTTGAGAATCGCCACCGTGGAAAGGTCGCGGACGTATTGCATCAGCGGGTGCGTGACGTCCCAGTCCAGGATCACTGGGCGATCGAGATCGCGGGTCTTCGCATAGGCGGGACCCGGGGGCATCGCGCCGAAATAAAGGGCGTTGGCCTCGGGCGCCGTTTCGGGCCGAAATTGGTCGAAGATCACGAGGTCGTAGACCCCGGCCTTCATGTCACGAGAGAACGGATCGGCCTTCGCCTGCTCGGGCGTGATCGTCACGACGTCCGCGCGTTCGACGGCGGTCGGCGTTCGCAGGGTGTCGACGAGATAGCGGTTCCCGGGCGTGACCAGCAGTACCTGGGCCTTGCGGGGGTTGCCGATCAACGTATACGCATGATTGTCGAGCGGCTGGGCGTCCTTCACGTCAATGCGGACTTCCAGCTCCATGAGCCCCGAACTCGGTAGGTCGAACTTGAAAGACTGCTCGCTCCGCGGGCCGAGCTTGAGGCCGATGGCGTCGACAAGCTTCGGCTCGGCCCCTGGTTTTTCGGCGTCGTGCCGGAAAAGCTGAGCTTCGGTCTCGACGGGCTCGTCGCGGAAGTTGTGAACCCTGCCGAAAACCTGGTAAAGGTCGGGCTTGTCATCATTCCGCCGCGTCTGCAAGGCGAGGATCGCGACGTTGTCTGAAGGCCCTCGGTTCTTGAACGGACTCGCTTCGGAAGCGGCGGGCACTTCGGTCGGGGAAGGCGTCGGAGTCGGCGGAGCGAGGGCAGGTGGGCCGATCACGACGACTTCGGGTTCGAGATTGCCGAGGCTGAAGCCTTCGACGTCGGCGAATCCGCCGTCCGTGTAAATATAAAGCTTCGGCGTGACGACGTTGGAGGCGACGATCCCTTCGCCGATCTGCTTGGAAGGGTTCGCCAGTCCCGCGGCGACCTGGAGGGCGTCTCGCAGAGACGTGGTCGATTCACTCGCCGTGACGGAGTTGATCCGGTTGAGCAGGGCCCTGCGGTCACTTGTGTAATTCGAGACCACGCGGGCACGGTCGGCGAACGAGATCACCATCGCGAGGTCGTCGTTGCTCATCCCCTCGATGACCTTCTTCGCCTCGGCCTTGGCCCGGTCGAGTCGCGTCGGCGAAACGTCCGTCGCCCCCATGCTCGCCGAGTTGTCGAGCGCGATGACCACGCGCTTCGCCTGGCCGGTCGTCCCCTTCAGTCTCGGCCCGGTGAGCGCGAGCATGATCAAGGCGACGAACAGGAGTTGCAGGAACAACAGCAGGTTCTTGCGGAGACGCTGGAACAGGCTGTTGACGTGAAGGTCTTCGAGGCTGCGTCGCCAGAGCAATGTGCTGGGAACCTGGACAGGTCGGCGGCGGAGTTTGAGAAAGTAGAGCGCGATGATGCCGACGGGAACGCCCGCGAGCACGGCCCACGCCGCGCCCCCGATCGGGCTGGCGAAGTCGATCGGGAATCCCGTGAAGTTGAATCTGCCGAAGTTCATGTCGACGCCCTTGTGCTCAATCTCGACCGGTCAAAGTTCGGGCTCGCGAATCGAGGTCCCCGGACGCTCCCCTTTGCGCTTGCGGATCATCATGTAAAGCAGGTAGGCCACCACGACCGCCGCCGCGCCGAAGAAGAGGAGAGGGTCTTTCACCTGCATAATTGGTACTCTTGAGCCTACCGGACCAAGCCCCGTTCGCGGAGGTAATTCAACACAAGTTTATCGAACGGATTCTGATTGGTTGTGAAGATATAAGTGATTCCACGCTTCGTACACCAGTCCTTGAGCCCGCCGACGAAGGAGTTGAGATTCGCCTTGTAACGCTTCAACAGCGGCGCGCTCACGCTGATCTCGGCCTCATCCTCATCTTCGGCGTCGACGAGGCGGAGGTCGCCCACCAGTTCCGGCTCGACCTCTTCACGGCTCAGAACGTGGATCACGTAGATGTCGAGGTTCCTCGCGAGCAAATAACGAAGGGCGTCCTCGTAGCCGTGCTTGTCGAGGAAGTCGGAAATGACGACGACCACCCCCTTACCCGTGTGCTTGATCGCGAACGACTTGGCGGCGGCGGCGAGGTTGCTCGAACCGCTTGGCTGTAGGTGTTCGAGATACTGCACGACCCGGTACATTTGTGAGCGCCCGCGCACGCTGGGAAGACCTTGCGTGAGCGTGCCGCTGTAGGAATCGAGAATGATCCGGTCGTGGTTCACGAGCCCGATGAACGCGAGCGCCGCGGCGACTTGCTTGCCGTAGTGGAGCTTGGTCGGCTCGCCGAAATCCATCGACAGGCTCGTGTCGAGCAACGAATAAACGTGCAGGTCTTCTTCTTCAAGGAAGAGCTTGAGAAAGAGCTTGTCGAGCCTGCCGTAGGCGTTCCAATCGATATGTCGAAGGTCATCTCCCACCGAGTAATTGCGGTGGTCGGCGAACTCGACCGAGGAGCCCCGGCGCTTGCTCTTGCGCTCCCCCTTCATCCGGCCGACGAAGATTTTCTTGCTCACGAGTTCGAGCTGTTCGAGCTTGTGAAGGAACTCAGGGTCGAGCAGGGGGGTCGAGGTCGTCGTCATGGCGCGTTTCCGTTGGCCTCAAGAACGTCGGCAACCCGATCGATGCATTCTGGAAGGATCCGCGTGCCTCAGTCGTTCGTTATCCGAGAAAATCCGAGGCGAAGAACAGTCCGAGCATCAACGTCGCCGCGACCCCGAGGCCGATCAGCCAGGGAACGAGGGCCGCGAAAAAGACAGCCCATCGCGCCCGAAGGCCGAGCGACCGTCTTCTTTGCAGAAACCCGAGCGCCGTGAACCAGCTTTCCAGGATCACGAGCGAGCCGCCGACCGACGTCATGAGGGCGACGGTCGGGTCCGACCACCAGCCGATCACCGCCGCGCCGCAAAGCGCCGTGCAAAGCAAAACCAGGCACATGACGTCGCCCCTTGTGAAAACAAGGGGCTCGGCCTTGGGCGGCGAGTACGGGACGGGGGCGGGGGGCGGATCGTAGATGTCGTGCATGGGTGAACAAATTAATGACAATGGTGCAAAACACGGGTGTTTGACTGTCGGCCCCGAACTCAGCCGGCCTTGGCGATGGGGGTCTTCTCGTCGGCCTTCTCGGGAACGGTGTCGAGAACTTTCAGAAGCACCGTATCGCAGACGATCCCCTCGGCCTGGGCTTCAAAGTTGAGTAGCACGCGGTGACGGAGGCTCGGGAGGTAGACTCGTCGGAGATCCTCGAAGCTCACGTTGTAGCGGCCGTCGAGGAGAGCCCGCACCTTGGCGGCGAGCACGAGGGTCTGTGCCCCTCGGGGGCTGCTCCCCCAGCGGATGTACTGGTTGGTGACGGCCCCTGCGAAGGGGCCTTGCGGGTGCGTGGCGAGTGCGAGCCGGATCGCGTAATCCTGGACATGCGGGGCGATGATCACCTCGCGAACCAGGGCCTGCATCCGGACGAGGGTTTCCCCGTCGATCACCTTCTCAGCCTTGGGACGCTCGTTGCGGGTGGTGCGGTCGAGGATCGTCGTCAGCTCTTCGCGGGTTGAATAACCGACCACGAGCTTGAACATGAATCGGTCGAGCTGCGCCTCGGGGAGGGGATAGGTCCCTTCCTGCTCGATCGGGTTCTGCGTAGCCATCACGAAGAACGGTTCTTTGAGCCGGTGGATCACGCCGCCGACGGTGACCGAGTGTTCCTGCATGGCTTCGAGCAGCGCCGATTGCGTCTTGGGGGTGGCGCGGTTGATCTCGTCGGCGAGGACGATCTGCGAGAAGATCGGCCCGCGCTGGAACTCGAACATCCGTCTGCCGTCGGGCGTTTCCATCACGATGTTCGTGCCGAGGATGTCGGCCGGCATCAGGTCGGGGGTGAATTGAATGCGGTTGAAGTCGAGAGAAATGGCGTCGGCGAGGGTCCGCACGAGGAGCGTCTTGCCCAGGCCCGGAACGCCTTCGAGGAGGGCGTGACCGCCGACAAACAGGCAGGTGAGCACCCCGGCGACGATCTCGTCGTGGCCGACGATCACCTTGGCGATCTCGGCCTTCACCTGACCATAAGCGGTCCGAAACTCCTCGGCCCGCACTTCCATCGTCCCGGTCGCGTCGGTTGACATCGCGGTGTCCCTCTCGGAGGCGTTCGATGAATATGAATGCTTGGATGTGTTGACGTTTTGATTCCGGGAAATCGTGCCGAACTCACGAGCCCTTGTTTTTTTCCTTCTCGCGGTCTTCCCAGACCTTCTGCTTGGCCTTGAGGAGGCGGTTCGTGTAGCTCTCGGGAGCGGCGGCCATCGGGGTCGGGGCCAAGCCCGTCGTGGGCGCGGGGTTCGCCGCGGGCTTCGGCCGTTCCGGGTTGGCGAGGTCGGGGTTGAGAAAGGGCTCGTCGATGACCCGGATCACGTCCGAACTTGCCGGGGGAGGGGCCTCGTATCGCGACGCGGCTCGGGAGCGGTCGATCTGCTCGCCGACCTCGGCCTTGCGGCTCTTGAGCTTCTCCATGTATTCGGCGACCGGCACGACTTCTTGGCCCCGGAGCTTCTTCCAGTGCTCGGCGGCCAGTCTCCGAATTCGGGCCACGTCCGGGGCGATTCTTCGCACGGCCACGTCGGCCAGGAAGAGCACCGCCGAAAGCCACAAGAGCGTCGGCCAGAGATCGGAAAACGACCTGGGATTGACCAAATCCTTGTCGCGACGGAAATGGTCGGCGCCGTCGATCGTTTTTCGAAGATCGGCCCGCCCGTCAGGGTACATCCTGAAGAAGTTGGTCGTCCCCTTGGTGAGCGACGCGATCGTTTCCAGGGTCGCCGGGTTCGATCGGAGTTCGCGGTACTCGTCCGAATACGGAACCGAGACGCCCGACGAGATCACCCCTTGAACGCCCCCCGCACCGCGATACCCCAGGTTCACGAAATAATTGCCGCTGGCGTCGGCCGCGTCGAACGTCGCTTCATATTTACCCGGAGCGATCTGAGAAAGCTCGATCGACTCACCCTTCAGGTCCGGGTTCACGACGTTGCCGCGGATCTGGAGGAAGTTCAGGAACTGATTCTCCTTGTCGAGGGCATCGACAATGACCTTGATCCGTCCCTGGTCGCGCCGGACCGTCAACGTGAGATTGCCCGGGTCCACGGGCCGCATCGACCAGCGCACGATTTGCGACCAGAACGCCGCGTAACTTTCCCAGTCCGGCCAGGTCTTCGCCCAGCGTCGGCCCGCGTCGGACGTGAACGCCACGGATCGGCCGAGTCCGTAAGTCCAGTGCGCGAGGACCGGGTTGACCTGCCCCGTCGGCAAGGGCGAGACGATCGGAACCTCGACAAGCTCGTTTTCTTTGACGCTCGTCAGCACCAACCCGGTAATCCCCGGCATGTCGGTGCTCACGCCGGTAATCGGCTCGCTCAAGAAATTGATCTTCGGCACCCAGGCGGTTTGCTGGTCGAAGATCAACGGGCGAGAGATCGTCCGCGCTTCCTTCTGATAAATGCGAGGCAAGGCGCGCGGATTTGTGACGTTGTAGAACCGGCCCTTGGTCCGGGTCGCCAGGTTCTTCATCGTGAAGGCCGCGCCCGGATCGTTGCCGTGGGCGGCGGTGAGGACGGTGGTGACCGTGATCTTGTCTTTCACGAGTTGGCTGATGACCGCCGCGCTGGGGGCCGCGGGGTCGCCGTCGCTGATCAGCACGATATGCCGTGCCATGGCGTCTTTGACGCCGAGCAGGCCTTTGCGTGCCAACTGCAACGTCGGATCGAAATCGGGCATGTCTTGCGGGGTCATCCGATCAATCGCTCGGAGCATCGAACTCCGACCTGTGCCGACGGGCCGCATCGTGAAAAGCCAGGCCTCCCGGCCTTCCCAATAACTCACGCCGGCATAGTCATAATTCGAGAGCGTGTTGATCGCGGACTTGGCGACGACCTTCTGCCAATAGTTCCCCTCGGGGATCTCGCTCGCGTGCATGATCAAAGCCATCGCGCCGAGGCCCTGGACCTTCAAAGCCTTGATCTGCATATCGACGGGAAGCGCCTTCTCCACGGGGGTGTTCATCCAGCCCCCCGCGCCGAAGCTGTCGCGACCGCCGAGCATGATCAGGCCGCCGCCCATGTCGTGGACGTGCGACGCGAGGAGCTGATGCTGGGACTCGGTGAAGGCGTCTTTCGGGACATTGCCGAGGATCACCGTGTCGTAAGGCTGAAGCTGCGCGAGGTCGGTCGGCAGAGGGTCGCCGTCGACCGAACCGCTGCCGTCAACCCGAGGCGCGGCCAACGTCGTGACGTTGATCTTCTTTTCGGTCAGGGCCTTCACGAGTTCCGCGTGCTCGCCTTTGGTCCCTTCGATCAATAGCACCTGCGCGGTGCCGCGCGCGTGGGTGAATCCTTCGGCGACGTTGTTGATCATCCGCTTGTCGCCGGAGTCCTTATCCGGGATGAACTCGGCGGTGAACGTGTAAAAATTCGGCTTGGTGATCAACTGCTTGAGGGTCAACACGTTCACGCCGCGGGTCAGTTCAACCGGCTGAGGCTTTTCGTTGCCTGGAGCCGGGGCGCGGTAGTTGTCGGCCTTCTGGAAGATCTGGAGCGTCCCTTTGGTCGGCTCGCTGGCGCGGATCACGACGTTGATGTTGATCGACTCGCCTTCTTTCACGTCGGGCGGGATGGATACCTTCTCGACGAGAACTTCCTTGTCGTAGAAGTACTCCATCGGAACGACGTCAACTTGAACGCCGAGGTCTCTCGCGGCGAGGGCCTGCTCCAACGCGTTACCGCGGTTCTCATTGCCGTCGGACACGATCACGACTCGTCGCGCCGTGTCTTCAGGAAACGTCGCCAGCGCCAATTTCAGGGCCGCGCCGATGTCTGTGTACTCGGCGTCGATGAGGCTGTCGATTCCTAGGAGGTTTATTTCACTCGGCGCGGGCGGAGTCTCGACGCTCGGGGTCCGGCCGAAGACCACCACGCCGGTCATATCTTCCTTGCGGCGCTTCTTCGACGCCTCGGTCACGTAGTCGAGCGCCGACTTTCGCAGTTCTCGCGGCACGCTCTGCGAGGCGTCGATCAGAAACATCGTGGTCAGGCGGTCGGTCTTGCGGACGATCTGAAGTCCCGCCAGAGCGAGGACGATCAGAGAAATTACCGAGGTCCGCAAGAGGATCGCAGTCGCCCTCCTGAGCGACCCGAGCCCCGACAGACTTCGGGCACTCGTCCAGATCAACGGCGGGATGATCAAAGGAATCAATACGAGCCACCAGGGCTGCGTCACCGTGACCGAGAGGTTGCCGAACATCGCCGAATGCCCCTCCCAAGGACCGCCGAGCCGGGTCGACCCGATCCCGATGGAATCAAAGCCTGAAACGCTGGACGCGGTGGTTATTCGAGTCGATCACTGACACCGCCCCTTCGCGGTCGACCGCCAGTGCCCAGGGATTATTGAGCCGTCCCGGTTCCCTTCCCGGAAGACCCCAGAGCCCGAGCGGCTTACCGTCCTTCGTAAACTTCTGAACGCGACTGTTGCCGTACTCGCAAACATAAAGCGAGCCGTCGGGGCCGAACGCGACGTCGTAGGGATAGGACATCTCGCCGACACCCTCGCCGCGGCTCCCCCACATTTTCAGAAGCTTGCCATCCAGGTCAAACACCTGGATCCGGTGGTTGC
>JAYUFP010000754.1:0-11568 GCA_043738665.1 Isosphaeraceae bacterium | reverse complement strand
GAAAACCGGCGGGAAAACGCCGCGTTCGCTCTTTCCGATCCGTCATCAGCCATCCGTCATCAGCCATTTCCTAGCCATTTCCTTTCGGGACGGACTCTTAGCTTAGAGTCGGTGACGTCCCCGCCGAACGTATCCAGCCAAGCCTGGATATCGAGTTCCTGCCCGATCGGCTCGTTCTGGATCACCCTGATCCCTCGCCCGAGTTCAGGAGAGTAGGCGCTGAAGATCGGATTCCCGTCCTTGATGTCAGGTGAACCGGTGCCCAGCCAGGGATGAATCCACTGAAAGCTATCGCGGTCGTCAGGATCGATCCGCTCCTAAAGATCCTGCCAATGACGCTCCGAGCGCTCGTACTCCACCGGGTCTTCGAGGAAGCGCGGGAACAAGTTGTTGACCACGGTCCATCTCCCGCGGAACGTCAGACAAACGCGCGACCGCTCCGCACCTCGATATCGACCTTTTGGTCACGGCTGCCGCGGACCGGGAAAGCCTTCTGACAGAACCCGACGCCCCCTGCCACGGCCGCGGAGTCGATGAACCGTTGAGCTTTCAAAAACGGCTCCTGCTTGACGGTCGCTTCTCGGGGCGGAATCTTGAGCCGGAGGCCATAAAGCAAGTGGTGACCCGGGAGCGCTCGAAGCGGCTTTTCCTCATCCCACGACTCCGATTCTTCCAGGCCGCCGCCTTGAGCTTGAACGCGGCCTCGATGGTCCATCGTGAATTCATTCGCCGGAATCACGTTGAGGGTCAGCCACGCTCTCCCAGGATCAATCGTAGCGCTTCGCCGAACCCGTTTTGCTTTTATGATTGACTCAAGATATTTCCTTGGCGGAAGCCGGATCGTTCCGTGGGGCGGGCACTACCCGCCAGGTCTATCCCACTGCCAGTGCAGGGTTTACGAATGGTGGGCAGCGCCCACCCTACGGGTCGGAGTCAAAGAACCTCGACCTCATAATGAGAGTGGGTAATATGAGCAAAACGGGTTCGGTGAACCCTTACGATCAATCTTGTCTTAATCGTCTGGCGAACGCAAGTTGAGACGATCCCGATCGCCTTGGAAGCGAAGCCGCCGGTTCGACACGCTTGAGTAAAATTAAGCAGACCGCCCTGTCAACCGCGGCAATTCAGAATGTTCCCTTTTCGAGAAGGATTCGGACGCGATGAGGGAAGCCGGGGAGGGGTCGAACTCGGATGGCCTTCGATTTGATCCCTTCACGGATGATTTGCTGGACCTCGGGTCGGTGCGAATTGGCTTCCAGCGAGGCGATGTAGGCCGGGTTCGAAAACGTCGGCGCGACGGTGATTCGCGGCTGCTCGGTTGCGACCCTCGTGGTCAACATGCGGAGCGGCATAATTCCTCCACAGAACGAACCCCGAAGGGTCAAGAAACCCATGAATCGCTCGGACTTGCGACCCTGCCAGATCGGCATCGAAGGAGAGGCGCGACTTCCTCGGCATTTTTCGACAGGAACCGATTGAGGCTGCGGCAACTTCGCCAAAACAGCCTCAATCACCTCGCAGTTGCGACGGCTCGGATTCAACCCGTTGGCCCGAAAGATGCAACCCCCGGCAATCCGATTTCAACGCCGTCAGAGGCGCCGCAACAACCGGCCTTGGGGCCTCAAATCGGACGACTCTCGCTCGGGGCTGGTATTTGCGGATCACGTTCGGAGGGGATGGGACGACCTGGTGTCGCAACCGGGAAGGGAATCACTCGCACCAGACCACGACGACTCGAAATCACAACGTCGGCGACTTTGAATCGGGTGGTGTCACAAGACAACTTGAGCAATCGCCCGAACAACCCCGACGTTTCGAGGTCTCAACCTCTCACCAAACAGGAACTCCCTTCATCCTTGAGAACAAACGACGTCGAGATGAATGTTTTTCCGAAATCATTCGTTTGCTATGTCCTCATTTGCGCGCGGCACGACATTGGTAACACAAATTGCGCGTTTATTTTCCATGAATCGGCAAATCACGTCGCAGCCTTCACTCACCGAGAAGCGGATCAGGCCTGCTCTCCACCCAAAGCCGCATTTATGGCCACTTCTGGCGACAAATAAGCTATTTTATGCCGTTTCAGTCGGTCCCAATGACCTCCTCGGACGAATTTCGGTTCGTGACTTCAAGGAGCCCGAAGGGTCGAGGGGGTCGAGTCCGGAAGCGTCGCCGTCCATTTTCAGGACTCCAGCCATTCCCGGCCCGCGCCGATCATGATCTCGCGGAGCCTGCGGAGGGCACGGACGTAACGCATGCCGGCGGCCTTCTCCTTGATTCCGAGCATTTGAGCGGTCTCCGCGGGCGAGAGCTGTTTGAAGTGCCTCAGGTCAAGAACCTCCCGGTCGACCTGATCCATGCTTAACAAGGCTTCCCGAACGCGGTCATTGGTCTCGGCGAGGACGAGCGCCTCGCCGGGCCTGGAGAGGTGCCCCTTGAGCACCTCGGCGAGCACGACGGAGGTCGAATCCGGCCGGGCGCCGTGGTCCAGCGAGACCTCGCGGCGGGCGTCCCGCATCCGGGTCCCGAGGTGGTGCCTGTGCAGTTCGCGGAGCCGGTTGCCGGCGATCCCCCGCAACCAAAAGTAGAACGGCATCGCCGGCCGCCGGACGTAGGAGTCCAGGTCCAGCCAGGCCGAGAGGTAAGCGTCCTGAACGACGTCGGACGGGTCGACACGCCCTTGAAGTCGGAGATGAAGACGCAGAGCGACCATCCGCCTCAGTCTCTGTTCGTAACGAATCTGAAGCACTGCCCAGCAATCCTGGTCTCCCGTCACCGCCCGCTTCAAGAGTTCGTCCACGTCACGGCAATCCGCAGACATCGCGGTTTCCCCTGCACCCATCTCCGAATCCAACGGTCAATTCGTAACAAGGTAATCTCTGGAATGCGAGAAGGCCAGAACTCCTTTTTATAAAGCCGAATCCCGACGACATTTCGCGTAAATATGGGGATTTAGGAGCCAACCAAACGTCCGAAACGGGGACATTCTGGTTTTTCATGGTGTTTTTGGGGAAAGCGCCATTACCGAAAATGATCGATTGCCGATGTCCAATGGCCGACAAAACCAGCGAAATCGTCCATCGTCCATCGGCCATCGGCCATCGGTCGTCGGTCGTCGGTCGTCGGTCATCGGTCATCGGCCATTGGTCGTCGGTCATCGGTCATCGGTCGTCGGTCGTCGGTCGTCGGTCGTCGGTCGTCGGTCGTCGGTCGTCGGTCATCGGCCGTCGGTCATCGGTCATCGGTCATCGGTCATCGGCCATTGGTCGTCGGTCATCGGCCATTACTGCGGTCAACCGCCCGGAACACCGGACGAGCCTTCTCCAATAGATCCCGGATCGCGACATTCAATTGAAAATCTCCCTTGATTTGGGGGACTGGCGAGTGTGACCGAACTCGGGTATTTTATTCGGAAAGATAATTATCACTTCGAGTCCGTTGCAAGGACATTTCGGTGGGGAATGACATCCGCGAGAAGCTCGGCAAGGCCCTTGCCAAGATCGACAGGCCCGGCACGTTCTGCGTGAGCGGCGAGATCCCAGCGCTTTTGCCGGGGCTCGAAGTCAAGGATATGGGGTCGGTCGGGTTACCCCTGAATCCAAAGCAAGCGAAAGAGTTGATCACGTTCTGTGATCAGGCTCCTTACGGTAAAGGGGAAAAGACTCTCGTAGACACCAAGGTCAGGCGCGTCTGGCGGATGGATCCGAGCCGCTTTTCGATCACGAACCCCGCCTGGACAAAAGCCCTCGACGCGATCCTCGGCCAGGTTCAGAACGAGCTTGGTCTGGAAAAACAGAAGCTGGAGAGCCACCTTCACGACTTGTTGCTGTACGAGAAGGGGGGCTTCTTCCTGCCCCACCGCGACGGCGAGAAGCTCGACCGGATGGTTGCGACGCTGGTCATCGGCCTCCCTTCGATTTACGAGGGAGGCGAACTCGTCGTTCGGCACGAAGGGGAAGAAAGGACGATCGACTTCGGGGGCGCGGAGGGCCGCGCGTTTTCGATCCGGTTCGCCGCGTTTTACGCCGACTGCGAACACGAGGTGCGTCCGCTTCTCAAGGGGCACCGGCTCTGCCTGGTTTACAACTTGACCCTCGCGAAGTCCGAGACCCCAATCTCCGCGCCTCGCACTTCGGATCACATTGAAGCGGTCGCGTCGTTGCTTCGCGAGTGGGCCGCGGACGGTGACGGGGAAAAACTCTTCGTCACGCTCGACCACCAATACACGAAAGACGGGATCGGCTGGGACACCCTCAAGGGGGTCGATCGCGTCAAGGCGAACGTCCTTTGCGACGCCGCGAAGCAGGCCGGGCTTCGATCCTATCTCGCGACGCTCACATACTGGGAATCGGGCTCGGCGGATTACTCCGGGGGCTCTCGCCGTCGCGGTTACGGCTCGCGACGTTGGGGAGGCGATGACGAGTATGACACCGGCGACGCCGACGACTACTCAATGGGAGAGGTCTACGAGGAGAGCTTGACCGCCGAGGGGCTCGTCGACCGCGACGGAGAAGGGCTGCCGATCGGGAGGTTGTCGGTCGACGAAAGCGACCTGCTCAACCGCGAGGCACTCACCAAGATCAAACCCGAGGTCGAGTTTGAGGGCTATACGGGCAACGCCGGCATGACGCTCGAGCACTGGTATCGTCACGCCGCGGTCTGCATCTGGCCCGACGCCAATCAGTTCGGCATCATCTGCGACCGCGACGGCAAGAACGTCGTTCCGCTGTTGTCGCAGATGGTCGATCAGTGGCGGAAGTCGAAAGGGAAAGCGGCGGAGGCACTGAAGGAGCGTTGCCTCGCCCTCGCGACGGCGATGTTCTCGAAGTGGGAAGGAAGCGAGCACCGCAAGGCCGGTCCCAGCCATGCGAAGGGCTCTGAGATGTTCAACGCTCTCGACGCGATGGCCGACCCCGTGCTGATCGGCCGATTTTTCGGTGAGATCATGCTTGCGGATTCAGCGGCCGAGCCGGGAAAGGCGGTCGCGACGACCTTGAAGACACACGGCTGGGAGACGTTCCGGCCGCAACTCCTGGCCGTGATGGAAGCCACCACCGTCGTCACGATGGAGCGGAACGTTCGCTTGCTTGAAGAGATTTGCACGGCAAAATCAAAGAAGAACGACGGCTGGACCGAGGTTTGCGGGGCGGTCGCGAAACAACTGGTTGAGGCGATCGAGACGCTCGACGGCCAGGAGTCCGCGACCTACCGGCGGGCGGGCGAGATTGAACGGACCGAGGTTCTCGGCGGGCTGGTCCGCGCTCTGGTCGCCTCCCGGCAGTTTGAGATACTCTCGGGCTTCGTTGAGCACACGCTGAGCCTGCCGAAGCTGTATTCGCTCAGGCTCGTTCAGATGCCCGCGATCATGAAAGTTCTTCCCTGGCTCGAAAAGAACTTGGATGAGCCTTGCGCGGCGATTTCGGCATGGTTCGGCGCGTGTCGGAGTCAGTTGGAATCGAAGACGGCCGAAGCCCCCGCGGAACCGACCGATTTCCGACGTCCCGCCGAGATCGACTGCAAATGCGAGCTCTGCGCGGAACTGAAGCGATTCCTTGAGGACCCGCGCGAACCCGTTTGGCGTTTCCGCCTGAAAGAACAACATCGACGCCACCTGGAGCATCAAATTCGTGGCGACAAGTGCGATCTCGACCTCGCGACCGATCGAAAGGGATCTCCGCATACTCTCGTATGTACCAAGAACAAGGCGTCGTACCTTGAGGCGCTGAAGACGTACCACGAGGATCAAGATCGCCTCGGAAGCGTCAAGCAGGGCGAGGCGATCATTTCCAAATGAATGGATTCACGGATTAATTAAATAAGGAGAAGCCGATGAGTTCGCCGACGACAAGCCTGTCTCCCCGACCGGGCCGCTGCCCCTGCTGCGGGGCCGCGGTGCGGACGATCCGTCGGGACAGGCCTTTCGGCCTGACGGACGGGATGTTTCTGGTTGCCGCTTCGGCAATCGCATTCGCCGGCGTGCGTCCCTTTTTCCCGGGGTTGACCGGAGGGCGATCGACCCTCGTGATTTACCTGGCTTGCGTCATCGGTGTGCTCGCCTCGTGGACGCCCACGGTCTTCTGGCTCCGTCTTCGAAATCCACGGCCGACGATCCGACGCCTGACCAGAGAACCGGGGTTCGTGGCGGGAATCGCGGGGACCGCGCTCTTGGCACTCGGGGCTTTGGCGGTGGGTATTCTCGCGGTGGTCCGCGCGGTGAAACCGATCCCGTCGTCCTCTCCCTTCACGACGTTCCCGGTTCGCGTACCCGACCCTTATTTGTGGCTCGGAGTCATGACCCACTTCAGTGGCGTCGTGGGCGCGGCGGTCATCGCCGGTTGGTTAGTTCTGGCCCTTAGCGGACGCCGCAAGCCCACGAAGAGTTGGCTCGATGTCCTCGGCCGTTCACTGGGAACGGGTTGGGTCATCCTCTTCGTGATCAACTGCTGTGTACGTCTCGCGCCTCTGGCGAATTGAAGGGCTCTTCCGGTGTTCCAGGCGGTTGACCGCCGTAATGGCCGATGACCAATGGCCGATGGACGATTTCGCTGGTTTTGTCGGCCATTGGACATCGGTAGGCTCTTCCGGTGTTCCAGGCGGTTGACCGCCGTAATGGCCGATGACCAATGGCCGATGGACGATGGCCGATGACCAATGGCCGATGGACGATTTCGCTGGTTTTGTCGGCCATTGGACATTGGTAGGCTCTTCCGGTGTTCCAGGCGGTTGACCGCCGTAATGGCCGATGACCAATGGCCGATGACCAATGGCGGTCGTGACCTACGTAAACTTGAAACGCTTGTTTTTGGCTTGTTTGCCCGAACTGACGAAATCTCGCGACTCAAGGCCGCAAGCCCATTAATCCGAGCGGTTTACGGGTGGCGAAAAGTCCCTCATTGTCGGCCCTTCAAGTTTGCGTAGGTCACGACCGGAATCCGACATCCGACATTCTTCAGCGCGTCGCCATGAGGGTCATGAACCGCCCCCTTTCGCCTTCGCCTCGTTCCTGGCGTCCGTCTTGGGATCGCCAGCCTCTTTCGCCGCGGCATCGAGCAGGGTGTCGATGGCGGAGTCGAACTTTTCGGGGCCGGAGAAACCGACGAACTTGTGGCGGATCACGCCCTTGTGGTCGATGACGTACAAGGTCGGCCAGCCGCTGACGTTGAACTGATTGGCGATCGGTCCGTTGGTGTCGCCGCCGTCCCACCACGACCGCCAGGTGATTTGTTCTTCCTTCATCCTCGCTTTGAGCTTGTCTTTGTCGCCGTCGCTGTTGACGCCGAGGAGGACGAAAGGCTTACCTTCCAGCTTCTTCACGAGCGACCGCTCGTGCGGGTACATGTCCCGGCAAGGCCCTCACCAATCGCCCCAGAAGTCGATGACCACCACCTTGCCTTTGTAGTCGCTGAGCGCGAACGCCTTGCCGTCGATGTCTTCGCCCTTGATCTCGGGCGCGGGCTTGCCGATCCCCAGGGCGCGGATCTCGTGAAGCGCGGCCTTGGCGAGCTTGCCGATCGTGCCGCGACCGACGTCGATGTCGCCGAATTCCTTCTCGGCCTTCTCGTACAACGGCTCGGCTTTCGATTCCTCTTTTTTGTTCAACTGGCGCTGGGCCATCGCCAGGCACGCCAGGCCTTTCGCCTTGCGGTCGGGGTTCTTATCAAGGATCGCCTTCAAGAGCGTGTCGGCCGCGGGCGACTGGACGTAGACCAGCCTCATGGCGACATCGCCGACCTTCTTGCTATCGGCGTGTTTCTCGGCGAGCCGGCTGAGGATCTTGTCGAACTGGGATGAGCCGCCGCGGCTCCGGGTCGCGATCCAGACGAGGCAGTCGAGCGCCGCCGGGTCGTCGGGGGCCGAGTCGGCAATTTCGAGGAACCCGGGGACGTACGTATCGGGCTGGGGATACTTGAGCTTGTTGCGCTCAGCGTCGGTCGTGGCCTTTTCATAGACCTGCATGAACGCTTCCATGGCCTTCTGCTGTTCCTGGAAGAGCGCCTCGTAACGCGCCCTGGGCGACTTCGGTTTGTCGGGCGGCTCGTCGAGCGCCCAGAGTGTCGGCGAGAACGCCAGCACGGCGAATCCTGTGGCGAAGAGATGTCGCATCAAGAGATCTCCCGAGGTTTGAAGAAAGGGACACCCCCTCAGATTGACTGAATCCGCGCGTCTTCGCAAGACAAACGCGTCGCGCGTCAGGGCCATTTATTGTTTCAAAATAGGGAAAATGGGTAACAGGGTGCCACGGGTTCGTACTGGAACCCGTGCGTTCCGCCGAGGCCTCAGAGCACGGGTTCGAGTACGAACCCGTGGCACCCATCAGCCAGATTGCATGTCGCCCATTTTGAAACGATGAATGGCCCCGTGTCGCGCGGAAGGGCCGCTTCGGCTTCCGGAATTTTCTATTTCTTACCGGCTCCGCGCCCGATAATGCGGCGGCACACGACTTTTACGTCGCTCATTTCCCCCCCGATGGCCTGTTGACACAAAAGGCGTCACTCATGAACCGCTTCCTCGGACGCAGCCACGGAATCCTGCGAGGGCTCGACTCCGTGAAGTCGTCGCCGCTATTTCAGGGGCGCTTCGGCAGGATGTTTCGGAGGCTGCCCCCCGCGCCATTCCAGGAGGCGGATTTGAAGGCCCTCGCCGCCCAGATGGTCGCCAAGCCCGAGGCGACTCCGACGCCCGAGACCCAGGACGACGACGAGGAGAACTCAGGCATCAGCGCCGGTTATACCTACCTCGGACAATTCATCGACCACGACGTCACGTTCGACCCCGCCAGCAGCCTGATGAAGAAGAACGACCCCGACGCACTCGTCGATTACCGCACCCCCCGCTTCGACCTCGACAACATCTACGGCCGCGGTCCCGACGACCAGCCCTATCTTTACGCGCCCGACGGCCTCCACATGCTGCTCGGCAATCTTCTGAGCGGCAACCCGCACGACCCCAAGACCACCGACCTCCCGCGCAATTCGTCGGACCCGAAACGCGCGCTGATCGGCGACCCCCGCAACGACGAGAACACTATCGTCTCGCAGCTCCAGATGATCTTCCTCAGGTTCCACAACCGCGTGGTTGACTTGCTCGGACCTCAAGCGGATTTCGATCACGCGTCGCGGATGGTCCGCTGGCACTATCAGTGGATCGTGCTCAACGACTTCCTGCCGACGATCGTCAACGAAACGACGATCCAGTCCGTCCTGCCGCACCTGAAGAACAAGACATCGATCGCGGTCGACGTGCCGAAGATTCGTTACTTTCACTGGAAGCACGAGCCGTTCATGCCGGTGGAGTTCTCGGTGGCCGCGTACCGGTTCGGGCACTCGATGGTCCGGCCGATCTACCGACTCAACACGACGATGGCAGACCGCCTGATCACGTTCTCGATCGACCCGAACGTGCCGAACCTGACGGGCTTTCAAGAGGTCCCCGACGGCCGCGCCGTGGAGTGGAATCTTTTCTTCGAAATGCAACCGCCCCCGGTGCCGCGCACATCGAAGCGGCTCCAACCGGCGTACAAGATCGACTCGTCACTGGTCAACGTCCTGGGAAACCTGCCGCCGTCGATCGCGGCGGTCGTCCCCTCCCTGGCCCAGCGAAACCTGCTGCGGGGCTGGCGGATGTCACTCCCCTCAGGCCAGTCAGTGGCCAGGGCAATGGGCGTGAAGCCGATCGACGACGACCTTTTAAAAGTCGGAAAGGCGAACCAGGCGGATTCGCCGACGAACCCCCGGCTCATCGACGTCTCGCCGCGGTTCGCCGGGAACGCGCCGCTGTGGTACTACGTCCTGGCCGAGGCCCAGCAACAGTTCGTGAACGACAAGACGCCGATCCGCCTGGGAGAAGTCGGCGGGAGGATCGTCGCCGAGACGATGGTCGGGCTCATGCTGGGAGACCCCCACTCATTCCTCTCCCAGGACCCGTACTGGGAGCCCTTGCCCGACTTCCTGAACGCCGACGGTGAATTCGGGATCGCCGAATTGATCACGGCCGCGACGCAAGCGTGATCGGACTTTTAGAAATCAACGACCCGACACAGGGCGAAAGCGCCTTGTGCGACTCGTTCCCACGGTCCTCCGTGGGAATGCCGTCCCCGACGCTCCGCGTCGTCCTGGCTCCGCGGATTACGGACGCGGAGCGTCCAAAGCGGCATTCCCGCGGAGGACCGTGGGAACGAGCGTGATTTCTCGCCGTGTCTCGGTTCGTTGTTAAAAATCGAGGGCCATCACGACTCAGTCGTCGGTGGGCCTCGAACACCCGACTCCCAAGAAGGAACCGTCCTCATGCGCCCCGCCCGAGCGATACTCATCTTTGCCTTCGGCATGCTCATGTTTTCAACCCTAGCGACGACGGCCGCCGAACCGTCCGCGGGCAAAAAGTACTTGATCATTCATGCCGATGACGCGGGGATGTGCCACTCGGTGAACCTTGGCACGGTCGAGGCGCTGGAGAAGGGGATCGTCTCCTCGTGCAGCATCATGATCCCTTGCCCCTGGGTGAAGGAGTTCGCCGAGTACGCGAAGAAGAATCCCCGGCACGACTACGGCGTCCACCTGACCCTCAATTCCGAGTGGGAGGTCTACCGCTGGGGACCGGTCGCCGGGCGCGACAAGGTTCCGAGCCTTCTCGACAAAGACGGCTACCTCAACCGCGGCGTTCCGGCCGTCGCCATGAACGCCAAGGCCGAAGAGGTCGAGATCGAGCTGACGGCGCAGGTCGACAAGGCGAAAGCCCTGGGAATCCCCCTGAGCCACCTCGACACCCACATGGGTGCCCTCGTCAGCCGTCCTGACCTGATCGAGGTCTACGTCAAGGTCGGGCTCAAGTACAACCTGCCCGTGCTCTTCCTCCGCAAGATCGACGGGCCGATCGTCGCGGAATACCCTTCGTTGAAGGTGAAAGGCAAGGAGTGGCTGGCGTCGCTCGACGCGAAGAAACTCCCGGTCCTTGACGGCCTTGTTCAGTTCTACGGGGGCGACACCCACGCCGAGCGGGTCGAGAACTACATGAAGGCGCTGCGGTCTTTAGAGCCCGGGGTTCATCAACTGATCATTCATTGCGGAATTCTCGGGGACGAACTCCGAGCCGTGACCAACAGCGCCGAGCGCCGCGACGGCGACCGAAGGATCTTCACCGACCCCGCCACCGCCGCCGAGATCAAGCGCCTGGGGATCGAGGTGATCACATGGAAGCAGTTCCGCGAAATGACGGAGAAGGCACGGGACCGGAAATGACGGATTCCGGATGACGAATCAATAAATAACTTATTGATTAACAATCATCCGTCATAACGACTGCAACCGCGGAGCCCCTACCCCTTTCCGACATCGAAGCCACTTGCCCGTCAGCCTTCAACGTCTCGGGCATGGCCGCGGCATAGAAGACCGCGGCAACAGCCGCGATCGTGGCCAGTGTGACGAATCCGGCGTTGAAGCCCGCCGCCTTGACGATGAAGCCCGCCAGGAGATTGCTCAGTCCGGCTCCCAGGCCGGTCGCGGTGGCGAGCGCGCCTTGCGTCAAATTGAACCGTCCTGTTCCCTTCGTCAGATCGGCGACCACCAACACGGA
>JAYUFP010000753.1:0-3867 GCA_043738665.1 Isosphaeraceae bacterium | reverse complement strand
GTGACTCGCGAGCCTTTCCAGGGTGGCTGAGATGGCACGCTCGGGCGCATTGGCAACTCGGACAAAAGGGCATGGCGCTTCCGGTGTTCCGGGCGGCTGGGTGATCTGAACCGAAAATGATCGATTACCGATGTCCAATGGCCGACAAAACCAGCTAACTCGTCCATCGGCCATTGGTCATCGACCATCACGGCGGTCAACCGCGCAGAATCCCGGAAGAGCCAATCAACCAACCCGCGGGGGCGCTGATGATCCCGTGTTTGTTGTGGGTCAGCTTCGCGGCCTACCTCAATTTCAGGGTCTGGTGGTTGAATGCGACGCCGGAATAAACCCACGACGATCCGACCGGCGGACGCCGAAGACCGCCGAGACACGGGTTTAGCGCCGCACCGGTCCGTCCCCGGAGATACCGACGAGCGTCCCCGCGGGACGCCCCGGCTTGGGGATAAACTCGTACACCACGTAGGACGAGTTCCACTCCCGCGGTTTCCTACCTGCTGGAGCACTGATGGGGAAGAAGTCGACTCCTCGCAGATCGAAGTCGCGCCTCATCTCGTCAAGCCAAGTTCGGAATTTTGGATTCGACTCGGGAAACTCGTTGAAGAACACGAAACGAAGCGGGTGCGTCGCGGAGACCGCATCGAGGCGAGGCGCCACGCCCCGACGGTGACGCGGTGAGTAGATCTTTTGATAGCAGAGGTAAGTGTCGATGCCGTCCTTGGTCCAGTGTGCCGGTGAAAATTTGACTCCGAAATCGGTGCCGAGGCAGACGAGTTCGGCGTTCCTCGCCTTCTCCGGCCAGAACCAGCGCGCGAAGCCGCGGTGGAGTTCGTCGGAAACGCCCCGGTAGGGGTGCGAGAGGTCGAACGCCATCCGACCGAACCCGAACGCCGCGAGCACCGCGACGACGGAGTAAAGCGCCCGCCGCCGCCGAAGAACGCCGCCGATCGTCCCCAGCATCGCGGCCGCCCCGAGCCCCGCGAGAAGACAGATCGTCGGCGCGACGTACTGCATCGTCCGCGCGCTCAAGCCATAGGGATAACGGTGCATCGCGGCCGCCACCAGCGCCAGCCCGAACGGCGCGAGGCAGAGCGCCAGCACTTCCCGTCGCCGACGCCTCCACAACACCACCGTCGCCGTCACGAAACAAAGGAACGTCAACGCGCTCGCCCCGTGATCGCCCCCTTCAGGATAGGCGAACATAGGCCCGGTGTTCATGTCCACGAACCAAGCGGCGAACTTGACCGCGCCGGTCAGCGGAGGAAACGCCGGGGCCCAATCGCGGTTAAAATAGGCGGCGTCCCGCGGGTCAGTCTCGTAGAAACGGAGGAGCGAGACGAACGTCGCCGCCACTGCGAGGTTGTAAAGGAAGTAAGCCGACCGGACGTCGCGACGACCCGACCGCCAGATCGTTCCCGCTAATCCGAGACTCACGCCCCCCGCCATGAGAATCGCAGGGAACGACAGCCCGATCGCCAACGGGGCGAACAGCGCCAGCCCCCAGAGCCACACGGTACGCTCCGGCCGTCGCCGCCACTCCACGGCCATGGCCAGAAGCGCGAGCGAGACGAACAGGTCGCTCGCATAGGGTTTCAACTCCCCGGCGAAGCGAATCGGCGAATGTGAGACCGCGAAGATCGCCACCGCGATCAGGAGCGCCTCGCCCCGCAGGATTCGCCCCGCCAGATGTCGGAACAGAAACACTCCGGCGACCCCGCAGGCGAACGGGAACAGCCGCAGCGTCAACTCCGAGAAGCCGAGCCATTTGACCACCGTCAGCTCGGCGAACAGAAACAGGATCGGAGAAACCTGCCGGTGGTCGAGGGGGCGGAGCAAATCGAGGTAACCCCTCTCCAGCAGGTTCGCGCCGAGCATCGTCTCGTCGCACCAGAGCGGGTAGATCAACAGATATCGAGTGACTCGCAACACCAACGCGAAGGTCGCGAACGCGAGGGTCGCGCGAGCCAGCCAGGCGGGGTCGCACGCGGAAACGCTCCCGATCGGTTCACACTCGCCCCCACCGTGAGATGATCCCCGCTCACGATCCACTGCGTCCATGCCTGGGATCTCCGCAAGCCGACCCGTCGCGAATCCTTCTCGACCACGGCTTCACGGAAGCAAGCCGATCGGTTGGCTTACCAGATTTTCTCCCCTCGGTGAACCCCAAAAGCTCGGGGATGAGAATCGTCGAATCGTTCGTCGAGTCTTAATCCTCTTCCCACCGGAACCGCCAGGCCGCCAGCCCTCCGAAAACGGTCGCGAACCCGAGCAGTACTGCCGCCCGGGACGCCAGCGCCACGAACCCCAACCCCCGCCAGGTCGCCCCTTCAAATCCATCGACGGCCCAACGCGTGGGAAGCATCAGGGTAAGGGTCTGGACCCAGGACGGGAACAAGAACATGGGAATCCACGCCCCTCCCAGCAAGACCATGAGCAACACGGCCATCACCGAGATCCCGCGAGCAGCCTGCGGCGTTTTCCCAAGCGCGGCGATCAGGAGCCCAAACGCCGAGGCCGTCAAGGCATACGTTGTCGCCACGAGTGCGAATCCGAGGAGGCTTCCCGAAAATCGGAGATGGAAGACCGCCGCGCCGAACCCGAACAGGACCGTCAGGATCATCAGGGTGATCAGCGTCTGGCTTACCGCCTTTGATCCGAGAAGTTCCATTCGCGACAAAGGCGCCGCGCGGACCCTCCGCCAGAGCCCTTTTTGACGCTCGGTCAAAAGGCCGATCCCGGCCTCGACCGCCGCGAACAGGACGAACTGCACCGCCATGCCTGAGAACGCGTGCGCCGCCATGATCGAACGGTCCACCTGGCCTTTCGCCGCCACCGTGCGTTCCTCAATGTCGAACGGGGCTCCGAAACCGAAACTGGATTTGCCCTTTGACGTGGGACCGTCCTTGCGGACCCGCCGCACGTCGCGAAACATCAGCTTGAGTGCTTCGCGAAGCGGCCGAGCGAGGGCGTCGGCCTTGTCAATCGGGCGTTCCGCCTCTTCAAGGGCAGCGACTCCTCCGGGGCCTTCGAACACATCCCGGCTTATGGACTGCATGGCGTGTTGGGTCAGGATTCCGCGTACCATTCCCGATTCGGCGGCGTGGGTCGGGTCGTTGAGGAAGGTGAGGACCGGCTTTTCCACCTCATCGGATCGGAAAAAAGCTTTGCCCGCGTTCGCGCCGAATCCTTTGGGGAAGGCGACGGCCACGTTGGCGTCTCCCGCGTGAACGCGGCCCCGGACTTCGGTCGGCGTCGTCATTTTCACTTCGAGGTTCGGGTCGGTCGAGAGGGCGGAGATGACCTCGCGGGAGAGGCTGCTATCGTCGTTGTCGATGATCAATACGGGGATCTTCGAGCCCCCTTCCCCCGCGCCGCTGGACATTGACGCGAAGATCGACGCGAGCACCAGCGGGGCGATAAACCCCAGGATCACGGCACGGCGGTCGCTCATGAAGATGCGGAGGTCTTTACGGACCAGGGCGCGGAATGGTCGGATTCTCGCCGAAAGGCTCATGGGTCGCGTAGGCTCCTTCCGGTCAGCGAGAGGAACACCGATTCCAGGTCGGGACGCTCGGAAACGACGTGCGAAAACGCCCGACCGCTCGCCGCAAGCCAGCCAAGAACCGCGGGAGTTCCCGAGGTCAGGTCGCGGACGCCGACGCGAAGGGTTTCCCCGTCGAGCGTGACGTCGGCGACTTCGGGGAGGGTGCGAAGCCCTTCAAGCCAGGGGCCGGGTTCCGGGTCGACGAGTTCGACGGCGAGCCGGTTCGTCGCCGGGATCAAGCGGGCGAGCCCTCGAGGAGTGTCGGACGCGACGACTTGGCCGTGGTCGAGGATTACCACCAGGTCGCAAAGCCGCTCGGCCTC
>JAYUFP010000752.1:0-11594 GCA_043738665.1 Isosphaeraceae bacterium | reverse complement strand
GCGGACGCCGAGCGTCCAAGACGGCATTCCCACGCGGAGCGTGGGAACGAGTGAACGACGGCGACAGAGTTTTAAACCTCGTTCCCACGCTCCGCGTGGGAATGCAGTCCTGGACGCTCCAGCGTCCGCACTGATTGCCGCCGGCTCCGCGGAGCGTCGAGGACGGCATTCCCACGAAGAGCGTCGGAACGAGTGAATGATGGCGATAGAGTCATCGGCCATTGACCATAGTCCATTCACGTTTGCGCCAGCGGAGCCATGGCGTTCCTTTCCCGCTCCATTTGGGCGAGCAATCGAGGGCTGGGGCCGTCTTCGATGATGACGCCGTCCCTCATGCGGATGATCCGCTTGGCGTGTTCGGCGATGTCGTCTTCGTGGGTGACCATGATGATCGTCTTGCCGGCGTCGTTGAGCCGGCCGATCATCGTCATGATTTCTTGGCTGGTCGTGGTGTCGAGGTTACCCGTGGCCTCGTCGGCGAGGATGATGTACGGGTCGTTGATGAGAGACCGGGCGATCGCGACCCGCTGTTGCTGACCGCCGGAGAGCTGCGCGGGGCGGTGGTCGAGCCGGTCATAAAGGCCGACCATCTTGGCGAGCATCTCGGTCCGTTCCTGCACCGCGTCGGTGATCTCGCCGGTCCCCTGGTATGTCAGCGGGAGCTGGATGTTCTCGGTCACGGTGTACTGCTGGATCAGGTTGTAGGACTGGAAGATGAAGCCGATGTAGCGGCTGCGGACCTCGGAAAGCTCGTCGTCGTCCAGAAGGGCGACGTCGCGATCCCCGAGGATGTACTGGCCGCTGGTAGGGCGGTCGAGGCATCCGAGCAGGTTGAGCATGGTGCTCTTGCCCGAGCCCGACGCTCCCATGATGGCGATGTATTCGCCCGGGTAAAAGTCGACCGAGACGCCTTTCAAGGCGTTGACGATCACGGGTTGATCGGCGGCCGTCTTGGCGCGGCGACGGCCGAAAAGGCCGCCGCCGCCGTGATGACCCATCACGTAAGTCTTGTGAAGGTCAACGATTCTGACGATTGGTTTGCGAGCGTTCGCGGCCATCATCACGGCTGCTGTCCTCCGCCGAATCCACCACCGCCGCCACCCCCACCGGGACCGCCGGCTCCGCGGCCACCGCCGCCGGGACCGCCACCGCCTCCGCCACCGCCACCGAAACCGCCGCCGCCGCCCTGCTGGCGCATCTGGTTCATCTGGCTGATTTCGTCGTCGGTGAAGCCGGCCTTCTTCATGATGGCCTCACGTTCTTCCTGGCTCGCGCCTTTCATCTTGGCACGTTCTTCGGCGGGGATGTTCTGAAACTTCTGGAAGAAGGCTCCGCCGCCGGCCCCTTTACCTTTACCCTTGGCTTTGGCCTTGGCCTTGTCGGCACCCTCGGCTTTGCCGGGTTCGACCGCTTTGCCGGGTTCTCCGACTTTCGGCACGGGGGCCTCGCCGATCTTGGACTTCGCCGCCGAGCCCCAGTCCTTCTTGCCGGCTCCGTCTTTCGTCGAGGAGCCGAACGCTTCGCGTTTTTCCTCTTCGGACATCAGCGCCATCGGGTTGAGGGCGACCAGTTCGTTGGCCTTCACGCCCTCTTTCAACTCAACGAGCTTGCCGTTGTCCGTGCCGATCTTGACGTCGCGGAACTCGAACCCGCCGTCGGGCTTCTGGACCGCGATGTGGTACTTGTTCTTGTACTCCAGCACGGCCATGACCGGCACGCTGAGGACGTTCACCAGCTCGTTCACGAGGATCTCGACCTGGGCCGTCATGCCCGGTCGAAGGCCCACCAGGCCTTTTTCGATCGCGATATGCGTCGTGTAGACCTTCACGTCGGAGCTGAAGAAGTTGTTCGGGTCGGGCAGGGGGGCGATGTCGAGGACCGAGCCGGGAAGGGTCTGGTCGGCGAACGCGTCGACCTTGATCCGGGCGCGGAGGCCGGGGGTGATGCGGTCGATCATCGACTCGTGAACTTTCGTGTTCACCTGCATCTTGGTCGTGTCGGGGAGGCTGAAGATCTTCTGACGCTCGCGGATCGTGGCCCCTTCCTCGATCTGAGGGGTCGTCTGGCCCATGCCGCCGCGGCCGGGGTCGTTGGCGTAGACCACCAGGCCGTCGTCGGGCGCGACGATCCGGCAATTCACGATCTGACGGTTCAGCTTCTCTTCCTTCGACTTCTCAAGGTCCCACGTCGCCTGCTTGGCGAGTTCGTCGGAGCGGGCCTTTTCGACCTCGCTCTGGAGTTCCTTGATGGTCTTTTGCTTGGTGTACTTCAGGAGCACGCTGCGCTTGGTCTGGGACTGCTCGAGGGTGAACTTGGCGCGCTGAAGGGTGAGCTTGTCGGAGATGTTCTGGCCGAGCGAGACGTAACCCTTCTTGAGCATCTGGTCGGACCATTCGAGCCGGTCCTCGGCCCGTTTCAGGTCGGCCTCGGCGAGCTTGATTTCGCCTTCGACGGTGGCGAAATCCTGCTTGAAGATCCCTTCGATGTATTCGATGACGCCGATCTCGGCGACTTCGCGGGTGAGCTTGGCGTTCTGGTAGGCCGCGTCGGCTCCCTTGGTGGTGATCACCTGGTTGGTGAGCTGGTCTTTCAAGGCCGCGGCGTCGAGTTCACAGACGAGCTCGCCCTTTTTGACTCGGCTGCCTTCGGCGAGGATCATGATGATCGTCGTGCCGACCCCTTCGACCTTGCAGTAGACGTCCTGGTTCTTCGAGCTTTCGAGGTTTCCGCGCTCGACGACCGTGACGGGGAGGTTCGCGGGCTTGACGACGTACGTGATGACGTCCATCGTCGGCCCGGCGAACATCGTGGTCAGGGGCTTCATTTGCTTGCTGATGCCGGGGACGGCGAAAGCGAGAACCCCGCAGGCCCCCAGCACCAGGGCGAGTCCCATGACCAGGACCTTACCGACGGAGGGGCCCTTCTTGCGGCGGATTCGCGAGGACCCCGGCCGCTGAAGCTCGGGCAAATCCCGGGTCACGGCCGGCGGCGGTGTCGGCGACGTCGCCGTGGTACTCGGAAGGGAAAAGTTCATGGAAGGCCTCCCATTCGTCAATAGGCAAGGTGCCGAGGTCGCGGTAGAGCGTCAAGCGTTGGAGCTGGAAATTGTACCAGGTCTGGACGAGTTGATTCTTCACGCCGAAGAGCCCGGACTGGGCCTGGATCAAGTTATTGGTCTGGACCGCACCCTGAGCCGCGGCGCCCGGTGCGGGGGGGGCGACGATCTGTTCAAAGGATTGATCCCGCACCCGGATCTGGAGCACGAAGTTCTTTCGGGCGATCTCGTAGTTGAGGTAGGACGCTTGCAGTTGGCGGATGTCTGTGCGCAGTTGTAGTTTGATGAAGTCTTCCTGATTCTGCAACGTCCTCCTGGCCCGCTCATAGTTGATCAGGTTGGCCCGGAACGTGTTTCGCTCCGCCAACCGCACCAAAGGCAGCTCCGCCTGGAACGCCAGGGAGAAGGCTTTGGCTTGGTCGAGGAACCCGAACGGATTGTTGTTGTTCGGGGGAGTGAGGATCTGGTTCGAGAGCGAGACGGTGAACACGCCCTGCAACGCGTTGGCGGAAACCTTGATTTGCCGCCAGGCGTCATAAAGCTGGGCGCGGACGTTCATCAGGTCGAGCCGGTGCTCCATCGAGACCCGCTCGGCGGCGAGCAGGAGGTCTTCGAGTTCATCCTCGTTGTTCTTACCCTCTCTGTAGACGTTTAGCACCGAGCGGCCGTCAATAACCACGTCTTCAAGGTTAGGAAGCTCGTTGGCGAAGGCGGGGAGCTGTTCCAGTTCTCGGCGCGGGTTTTCCTGCCACCGGTCGATCTCGTCGTAAACCTTCTTGAACTTGCCGGTGAGGCTCCGTTCGACGCGGAGCGGGGTGTCCGGCGGCAGGCCCATCTGGAGCTTGAAGTTGTCGAGGTCGATCCGGTACAAGTTACGAAGCCCCAGGTATTGCGACTTCGCACCCTGAAGCTGTGAGTCGACCTGGTCGAGCTGGAGCTGAGAGAGCCCCGACGATTCGCCCTTGATCAACTCGGCATACACCCGCTTGAGTTGCTCGAACGCGGCGATGTTGCTCGCGGCGTTTTCCATGTTCTGGACGTCTTCGACCACGTTCAAGAACCCGGTCGTGGGGTCGCTGTTGCCGCCACCGGAGAATCCCTGGAGGGCGACGGCCGAGCCGAGCTGTTGGATCTGGCCGCCGACCACCGTCGCCACGGTGAACTCCTGACGGAACTTGGCGTAGGCACGTAGCTGATAGACGAGGTTACGCTCAGCCTGAGTCAACGCTTCGAGCACGACCGCCTTGCCGCCGCCTCGTAGGAACGGCTGAACGATGGTCAGAGGCAGGTACGACTTCACGGTCGGCTGGAACGAATTCTTGCCGATGAAGTTGAAGACGATCTGGTTCGCGAACCCGGTGATGATCTTCGCACCGCTCTGCAGCGCGAGTCCGGCACCGGCGACCGTCCCCAACTGCAAGGACGAGATCGGTGCCCCGGTGGCGCGGGTCTGGTAGAGGAACGAGTTGGCGAGGGAGGGGGCCGGGAGGCTCCCGCCGCTTGCCCCGCTCGCTACCCCCGTGGTCGGCGACATGCCGGCGTAGAACTGCGGTGAAAACGCGAAGCGCTGGAGCGAAACCGTCAGGGCCGCCCCGTAAACGTTTTCCAACTGCGTCTGGTAGACACGGCTGTTGATCAGCGCGAGAGTGAACGCCTGCTGCATGTTGATGACGTACGGGTTGGCGTCGCGAGGGAGGCCCGCCGCTTCGGACTCGTTGAAGTCGATCGCCTTGGGGACGAGGATTCCCGCCAGTTCCGAAGCCTGCGCCTCGCCCGCCCTGAATTCCTCGCGCGTTTGCCCGGGTGGGGGATTGATTGGTTTGGTGAGGTCATTGACCTCGGGGATCTGGGGTTCTATGCCGAGCGGCGGGCCGCCCAACGGTCGCGGATCGGGGCGCGTCGGCGTCGTGGACGGCGGCGTTCCCATGTTGGGGACCGGCAGCGGCAGCCCGGATTGTTGGAAGGCGGTGAGCGTCACGCCCAGATCCTTGGCACGGTTCGGCACTTGCGAGGCGCTGGGAGGCGGGATCGTCCCTGCCGGGGCGGGTCTGATACCGCTCGGTAGAGGAATCGGCGTCATCGCCCCGCCGTTCGTCCCGGAATTCACATCTGGAGCCGGACTAGGCGTCGGATTGAACGGCGAAGGCGTGGTGGGGTCGGGCGGCTGTGGTGCCGGAGCGGGCGTCGGCACCGCCGGCGGTGGCGGGGTCGTGATCACCAGGGGATTGGCGTTCGCGGTGGCGGCGGTCACGGGGTGGTCCCGCTTCCACTTCTCGAGCATCTCGAGGTAGCCGGTCCCTTCGACGGGGATCAGGAGCCGGTTATCGGGCCATTGCGGGACCGGCGAGAGCGCCTGGGTCGCGTAGTCATCGGGCGGAGCGGGGGGCCGATCCGGGTCGTAAGGACTGGCGAACCGGGCGAGCGCAGGGGGCTCGACCGAGAACAGGTCGACCCGCCAGCGCGGGTCGCGACTCTTCTCGAAAACGGCTTCGGAGGCGTCCTGATTTGCCCATTCCCGGAAGAACTCGCGACCGCACCCGGCCTGCGAGGCCGCGGCCAGCAGGAGCAAGGCCGTCGTCCGGGTTCGACCGGCGATGAGACGGGTTGAACGTCCGTCGCTCGTTTTCATGTCACAAACCCTGGTTACTGCGTGATTAACGTTCGTATACCGGTGGGATTCCCGGCCGCCCGAGGGCTTCGTCGCCCTCCGTGATTGTCGTTGAAAGAGGTGCGCCCGGACTTGGGGCGTCTCCATCGTCTGTCGGATCTATCGGTCATGACGCCTCTGAGGGTTGAAACGAAATTACGCGGACTCGGCCGAGGGCTGGGCTTGACAAGTTTGGGTTTCGGTGGAGTTCGGGGGGCTGGAGGACCGAAAAACCCGTTGTAATTAGATCGCCTTGGCGGCGAGAGGGTCGCGCCGATCCGGGATTGAGGGCGGAATGGATCGCCCTGGTCGCGGTCGACCGAAGGCGGACGCCACGGTCGGGCTGGTCGAAGGTCGTTGTAAGGGGATGACGGGTCGGAACTTCCGTCCCATCTGACCCGAGCGCCGATTGTGCCGGATTTTAACGTGGCGGTCACGCGACGTTCGGTTATTGGAGGAGGGAGTCTCCGATGCTTTTCAGCAAACGCGAACCTCGGTCGTTGGAATCGCGACGGCGCGGCAAGTACCGACCGACGACCGAAAGTCTCGAAACACGCGACTTGATGGCCGCGCAGCTCATCAACCTCAACGCCGCGCCTCAGGGTACGGGTACCGATACGATCACGACGCCGCCCGCGAGGACGACGGTGTTACCGAATCTCACCGGTGACAAGACCAGCGCCTCCTCGGGCAAGGCGTATGGGGTCGACCTCGTCGGCACGGTCGCCCAGCAATCCGCGGGGATCAGCGTCACCGACGTCGGCGACGTCAACGGCGACCTTTACGACGATTTCGTCGTCGGCGCGCCGGCGGTCCCCCGAGCGGGGGGAACGCCCAGCGGTGCCGTCGCCACGGCCTACTTGATCTTCGGGTCGAGGACCACCAACGCCACCGCGATCTCCGACTGGCTGGCGATCAACGCCAATTTCAGCGGCGGTGAGACGGGCAACGTCGGCACCGGCCGCGTGGGCAACCTCGCCCAGCTCGGCAACTCCAACACGGCCCAGTTCGACCCGTACAACGGGCTCGGCATCAACGCCAACACGGGCTTGCCCTACGCATTCCCGTTCGCGGGCATCAAGTTCATCCGCAGCTTGAGCACCGGCTCGGAGCTGGGCGAGTCGGTGGCCCCCGCGACCGTCGGCACGTCGGGAACGCGTGCGTTCATGATCGGTTCGCCGGGAACCAGCGCGACCGACAACGGCCGGGCCTACCTGATCTCGGACGCCGGCAACCTGACGGGGCTGATCGGCACGACCGTCGACCTTGACACCCTGGCGTCATCCGGGGTCAGCGGGATCAACGTCACGACCTTCTTGAGCACGAACTCCGCGCTCGCCGGCGGCAGGATCGGCCAGTCCGTCTCGGGGGTCGGCGACGTGATCACCGACGGCCTGCCCGATATCGCGATCGGCGTCCCCAACGCGTCCATCAACGGCACCGCGTCGGGGGCCGTGTTCGTCGTCTCCGGGACCGCCATCCAGACCGGGGTGAACAATCAGATCGACCTCGCGACGGTCGGCAACTCGACTTCATCGACGACGCCGGGGATCGTGTTCACCGGTGCCGCCGCCGGCGATCAGGCGGGCTGGTCGGTCGCCCCGGCCGGGAACGTCAACCACCTGCTCACGGCCGCCAACCAGTCGGTCGATGACCTGCTGATCGGCGCCCCCGCGATCGTCTCCGGCAACCCCGGAAAAGCGTACCTGATTTACGGTGCGGTCGACCTGGCGAGCCGTTCATCGACGATCGGTGCCGGCCCTTATTCGCTGGGTCTGGTCGGGAACACGCTCCTGCCCCTTCCCACGACGTCGCCCTTCAGGTTCTTCGGCATGTCGATCACGGGAGCGACCCCGGGCGACCTGACGGGGTATTCGGTGAGCTCCGCGGGTAATTTCAACGGCAACGTCACATTCGCCGACATCATGGTCGGCTCGCCGGGATTCTCGGTGAACAGCGGTCGGGTCGACGTCTTCTACGGCACCAACGGCGACCCGTCGTTCGGCACGACGCTTCTCCCCTCGGGAACGCTCGTCGGCAACGTCACGTTGGGCGCGGTGCCCGCGGGCATTCGCAATGCATCGCTGGTGGGCGGTGCCCAGGGTGACCTGGCGGGATACGCGATCTCGCTCACCGGCAAGATCAATTCGGGTAACGGCAACCCGATCCTGATCGGGGCGCCGGGTTTCAACTCGAACTCGGGTACGGTGTACGTCCTCCCCCCCAACACCAACACGTTGCAGGGGACGCAGACCCTTCTGAATGCGTTCCAGAACACGGCGCTTGCGGCGACGCAGCTCGTCTTCACCACGCCCGGAGCGGCCGGAGGGTTCTTCGGGGCCTCGGTGTCCGGTCGGCTCACCGCGAACGGCCAGACGAAGACCGCCGACGGCGACACCATCGGCGACTTCATCATCGGCGCGCCGAGCTACGCGGCCTTGAGCACCCCCGCGACGACACGCGCCGGCGGTGCGATCGTTGTTGAAGGAACCTCGATCTTCCCGCTCGGCGTCCCGACCGGGACCGGGGCGACGTACGCGCCGGCGATCGGGATCGGAACCCCGCTGCCGCCGTTCGCCAACATCACTCCGTCGAGTCCCGACCCGCTCAAGGTTTACGTCTTGAGCGTCGCGGCGACGACGACGACCCCGGCGTTCCGGCCCGCGACCGAAATCAGCCCGGCCACGGTCACGATCAACGGCGTGCCGTTCACGCCCGCGATCTCCTCCGTCGCCGACGTGAACGGAGACGGCATTCCCGAAGCCCTGCTCTTGATCACGCCGACTTCCGCCATCGGATTGAGCCCGGGGCCTGCGACGATCACCGTCTCCGGCGCGACCAACACGACCCCGTCGCGGACGTTTTCCGGTTCGGCGGATGTGACGGTCGTCTCCAACGGCGGCGGCGGCGGCGGGGCCGGAGCCGCGTCACCGGTGTCGTTCAGCCCGGCGACCACCTTTACCCCGCCCTTCGGCACCGACCGCTGGGTTCCGACGGTCTCGGCTCTCTCCCGGTTCGGGAGCTACAAGCCGATCCCCCTGCGGGTCGCCTTGCAGCAATTCAACCTTTCCGCGGGCTTCAACACCCGTGTGAACAACTTCTACAACCCGCCGAAGCAGTACCACGAGTTCGGCTACAAGGCCGCGGCCCACGCCGGACACCGCAATTCCACCCTGGGATACGCCATCTTCACCCGCGGCAAGTACAAGGCGGGCACGGTCAAGACGTTCACCCACAACGTCCCGGTCGTCCCGTCCAACCTCCAGACCGAGCGTGTCGGGTCGAGCCCCAAGACCGTCCGCAAGCCGTTGATGTGAACCGGATCGCCCGCGGGTTGAAAACCATCACCGACGGATCGGCCGATTTCGGTCGGTCCGTCGGCGTTTGTCATGAACGAAGTCGCGGACTCTCCGGGGTGTGGTGGCAAACCGTCACGCTCCAAAGAGTCCTTCACACTCCGATGAGAAGCGCGCGTCTGATCCGAGAAACGAGTACCCGTCAAGGGTTTGCCGACGGTGGAGCTTCCCCGGCTTTCGACGGCTCAGCAGTCGTTTCCCCCGGTGACTTCTTCGCCGCGGGTTGCTCAACCGCCGGGCCGAGACGGGGTTCGCCGGAATCCTTGCCGCGACGGGTCGCCGTCACTTTCCACCCTGTGTCGATCCCCTCGAACCGGAATCGGGTGAGGGTCAGACTCAGGGGCGAGGGCGGGTCGGTGTCCGAACCGAGGGAATCGGTGACCATCGCCGTGACCTCGGCCCGTTCGAGTAAATAAGGGCCGTCGGCCTTCAGCGTCATGAACGGACGCTTCAAGAGTTGGTCCCAGGTCTCGCGGTGGTTGGCGTATTCGAGAACCAAGGCCTTCTCCATCGGCGGCAAGGGGGGTTTGGCGTCGTCGATGAGCATCGCATACGTCGGCACCAGTTTCTTGGGGGCGAGCGCCCCTTCGGCCAGCGCGGTCATCGCCTTGCCGAGTCCTTCGGCGGCGTCAAAGAGGTCGTCGGGGTTTCCGCTTTGCATCTTCTTGTAGATGCCGTCTTTCTCGGCCTTCGCCTTGGCTTCGTGAAGCGCGTCGAGCGTCTCGGCAGCCGGTCCCAGGGCGTTCTTCGGGGTGAATCGGCCCGCGGATTCGTCGTAGGCGTAAGTCTCATTGACCTTCGTGTGAAACGCGGCGACCGGCCCGAACTTCCCTTTCAGTTGGCCGTCGCGGGCCGGGTCGCGCTTGACGCTCCGAAACGTGCGGATCGCAGGCGGAAGATCAACGGTGCTCAGCGACTTGACCGTCTCGGCCTTCCCCTCCACCAACGCCTTCAAGAAGTCAGTCGCCGTCGCCGTCACGGAGTCGATGGGCTTCACTGGGACCGGCTTCCGCTTCATGTAAGGAAGCGCAACGACAACTCCGACCCCGGCGACAGCCGCCAGACCCAGGAGCCCGATCACGACTCTTCGCAATCGTCGGGGTTTGCGCTCGATTTCCTCGTCGGAAGGCACGAAAACCGACTCGACCTGCTGCGGTTTCACTGTCGCCGGCGCCGAAGATGACGTTTTGACCCGGGGCTGTTTCTCGCCGCATTTGGGACAGACCGCGGCACGGACCGCGGGGTCGTCCTTGGTCACAAATGCCGTACGGCAGGCCCGGCAGTGCATTCGGACGCTCATGGGAGTGCTTTCTTGTTGGTCCGTCCTGAACCGGGCGGGGCGGATTCGGCGAGGCAGTCGGGACAGACCGCGTCGGGTCCCCGGTAGGGCGACTCGCAGCGCGGACAAAGGCCCGCGCGTCGCCGGAGTTTCGGCAAGGCCGTGAGCAGCGCGACGCCTTCGGTCGTGTCGCCGAACGAGTCGGCGGTGCGGACGGCCAGCGCGATGACCTCGGGGGTCACGGTGCCGTCGTGAACGTGCTTCCGGACGTTTCCGGCCAGCCACCGCACGACCCGATGATCGAGCGATTTCAACGCGTCGCCGGAGAGGTGGAGCGTGAGGGCGTCGCGACAGGCGATGACGTCGTCGGCGTCCTCAGCCGCGATCGCGGCCTCAAGTTTCGAGCGAAGCTCGTCGACCTCCGGGAGACGGCCGGCCCTCTTCGGCCCGACCACTCCTTCCATCGCGACCGCCGCGCGGGTCAAGGCCGGAACGAGCTGGGTCTCGACGAGGTAGGCCGAACGGATCGACGCCTCGGCCCCGTCGGCCAAGACCTCGATCAGGTCGGCCGCCGCCCGAATCAGGCTCCCGACGACCCAGGCCGCCAAAGCACACCCGCCCAGCGTCGTGACCGCAACCGCCCCGATCACCCGGCGCTCTCCCCAGGTGAACTGGGAGTCGGTAATCAGCGGGCGAACCTGGTCGAGAAACAGTCCCAGCCCCACCGACATGATCCCGAACCGCACCAAAGGTGAGGCCCTCGCCAGCGCCCGCCGAGAGGAGTGGAGCGAGCGGTAGCGCGACGGTTCGGGAATTTCGCCGTTTCGGCTCATCGGGTCGCGATCAAGGGTGTCGACTCAAAAGGTTTCACGACGTCATTATGCCGGAACCGGCGGCTCGATCCACCTCAATGTTCGGCCGCGGTGACGGCTGCGCTCGACGCGGGCGGGGGCCGAGGTTTGAGGCGGTCCGCGGGAAGTCCGCCGTTTGCCAGGGAACTCGAAGCGCATCGCACCCGAGAATTGTGAGACTGTAGCAACGTTACCCCGCGGTTCTGAGTCGGCCCACGCAATCAGGCTTGGAATGGAGCCAATTGCAGAAGGGCAGCCACTTTGGAGTCATCGAACGGGTTGCTCGCCCGGTTCGCCCGGTCAGTGCCGAGCGAACCTCAAATCGGATCCGGTAACGTCGCTACAGTCTCGAATTGTATCTTATTTGGCTCATGACGGATTCCAGGGTGGTCTCTTCTTCAAGCCC
>JAYUFP010000751.1:0-30620 GCA_043738665.1 Isosphaeraceae bacterium | reverse complement strand
ATCAGATGGGTCTGGGTGTGGAGCCTGCCGGCAGTATCGACGATGAGGATATCGGTCTGCCTGGCCAGGGCACGTTCGCAGGCGTCGTGGGCGACGCTCGCGGGGTCGGCTCCGGGCGCACCTCGAACGATGTCGGCTCCGGAACGTTCGGCCCAGATCGAGAGCTGGTCGGCCGCGGCGGCGCGGAAGGTGTCGCAGGCGGCCAGGACGATCGAGTTGCCCTCGTCTTTCAAATGCTGAGCGAGCTTGGCGATCGACGTCGTTTTCCCGGAGCCGTTCACCCCGGCGATCAGGTAAACGGTCGGCTTTTTCAGGGCAACCGCCAGTGTGCCGGGGCGTGTGTCTTTGAGCAGCGCTTTCAGCTCGTTCTTGACGAACGCGACGAGATCCGCGTCGGCCGTCTTGTCGCCGTAAGCTTCGCGGACGCGGTCGATGATCCGGGTCGTCGCGGCGACACCCACGTCGGCCTTGATCAGCCTGGCTTCGAGGTCGTCGAGAAACGACTGATCGACCTTCCGCCCGAACCAGCTTTTGACGTTAAAAAGTTGGGCGGTCTTAGAGAGGCCTTTTTTGAACCGTTCCAGGAGGGATTTGATCGCCATCTGTGTCCTAGGCTTCGTGACGAAGGGCTTGGCGGGGCCTGGCGGGTGGGCGAGATCCCATCTGAAGGGTTCTTGCTTCAGGCGCTCCAAGGCATTGTACCCGGAATCGCTTGATCGAAGAACGGCTCTCGCGATCTGACGACTTAACACTGATCTCGTTTGGGCGTATGTTCCGGGCATCCCGAGAATTCTCCCTTTTCGCAGTCAATTTCTGGAGCCGGACCGATGTCTCAGTGCATTCTCACACTTCAGTCGGACCACCAACTCAGCATTGTACTTCGAAACCGCGCACTTGAGATCGCGCGCAAAGAGGACTGGGAAAAGCCGGGGCGGGAGGGTTACCAGACGGGCGATGTGACAAAGTATCGGCTGGCGGTCGGACAGAAGAAAACGACCCACAACTACTGTGTGGCGTTCATCAACTGGTGTTATGAACAAGCCATCTTGGAAATGAAGGAATGCGGGCAGATCGTTGCCAATCCGTTGCCTTGGCATGCCGTCGGCGCGTCACAACTGTTGACGCACGCCAGGACTCAGGGCAAGCTCTTGAACCCAGAAGGAAAACTGAAAGAGCCTCTACAACCCGGTGATATCTATATTAATGATCACCACGCGGCATTCATCCGTGAGACCCCGACCCGCCTTACCAAAGTGAAGACGATCGAAGGCAATACCTGGAAGAAAATCGACGGAGTAACAGTCGCCGGCGTTCTCCATCGCGACGATAAAGACCTCTCGGATTGCTTCTTTGCACGCTACTGAGGCTCGCTCAACGAGTTCCTGTTCGCTCGCGAAGCCGCTCGAAGTCCAAGTCCGAAGTCACCGCCGCGCCGACCCGTCTTCCGGGCCGGTCGGCCGCGTGGAAGTCGGAGCCGGCGACGGGAACGATGTCCATCGTCTCCGCCCAAGCTCGCCAGCGCCTTCCCAGATTCTTGTTGATTCCAGGTCCTGCCACCTCGATCGCGCCTAAGCCCCCGTCCGCCAACGATTTCAGTGTCACTTCACGGAGGCTGTAGGGGGGATGCGCCAGCGCGGCGACGCCCCCTGCGCCTTTGGTCAATGCCACCGCCTCGCGCCAATTAAGACGGGGTTTGGGGACCTGCGCGGGACCGCCGTCGCCGAGGATTCTTGCGAAGGCATCGCGGACGCTTTCGACTTGCTTCGTCCTCAAGAGCCATTCCGCGAGGTGGCGGCGACCGAGCGTCGCGCGAGGAAATGCATCGCCCAGGGCCTTCAAATCGACAGAATATCCGAGGGTGGCCAGCCGATCCGCCATCGCCGCAAGGCGGTCGATTCTGGCCGCGCGTAGTTTTGCCGTTGCCGCGAGCACGGAGGGGTCGTCGTCGCGGACGAAATGGCCGAGGATGTGGACCTCGCGGCCGTCGAGTTCGGCCGTCCACTCGACCCCGCCGACGAGTTCGATCCCCAGGCGGATCGCCTCAGGCCTCGCGACGGCCAGGGCCGAGACACTGTCGTGGTCGGTGATCGCAAGCGCCGCGAGGTTCAAACGGGCCGCGGCGTTGACCACTTCACAGGGCGAGCAGACGCCGTCGGAGTGGGTCGTATGAATGTGAAGGTCGGCCCCGCTCCGGGGTAAGACCGTGCCGCGAGGCGTCGTGCGGAGTTCAAATTCAAGTTCGAGTTCGAGTTCAGGCACGACCGACTCCACGCCGGGTACGTGCCGAAAACCTCTCCGCGCACGAAACGACCCGGTACCGAAGAGGATACCGGGTCTTTCGATTTTCGACGACCACCACACCAGGTCGGATTCAGATTACAGCGCGTCCGCCGAGATCACTTCCGCGCCGCCGATGGTCAGGATTCCTCGGAAGGCCCCGAGGTTGATCGAATCCTTGACGAACCGCACCGAGCCGTCGCCGAAGAGGGCGTTCACCCCACCGGCGTGGAACGATTTCGGCTCTTCATTCGCACCGGCCTGGTTGCCGGCGGTCACCGCGGTGGTTGGCCATGAAGCCCCTTCGTTGGTGGGAATCCCCTTGTTATTCGGCTGGCCGGACGTTCCGAAGGCATTGCCCGGATCGGCCCAGCGCCAGTAACGGTGGCGGGCGTTGACTCCACCGGCCGGTCCGTCGCCGCGGATCAGAGGGTACTGGCCTTCCAGGAACTGGCTCACGAACCGCTCGTCACGTCCGGCGCACTCGATGATCGCCACGGTGTTGCTCGTGCCATCGACGATCTCACTGATCTTGGTCGCGCCGTCTTTCAACAGCCCCTTGGCGGCCGCGTTCTTGTTGCGGAAAGGGACGATCGGCGTGGCGCCGACTCCGCCCGTCGTGGGCACGCCGTTCACGACGTTGATGTCGGTGTAAACCGAAGGCCCGTAGTCGGTATAACCGTAGCCGCCGCTGACCGTCTTCTCATAAGGAGACGCGTTCGGGTCGCCCGCAACGTTGTCACGACTCCCGCCCGTGCTTCGCGCGGAGGAGGGGCAAAGGAAGATCGAGATGACGCCCGAGGCCCCTGTGAAATTACCGCCCGAGGCGTCGTTGTATTCGTAGGCGAAGTTCAACGCGTTGAACTGAGCCCCGCCCTCGACGTAACTCAGGACGCGAGCCAACGCGCTGAAGCCGGTGTCCGGGAACGCAACCGACGGCGGCGAAGTCGACAGGTTGACCGCCTTGCCCGCAGGGGGGAACACCAGGTTCGAGCTTTCGTAATTGTGAAGCGCCAGGCCGAGCTGCTTGAGGTTGTTCACGCACTGCGAACGCCTCGCCGCCTCGCGGGCCGACTGCACCGCGGGGAGCAACAGGGCGATCAAGACCGCGATGATCGCGATCACGACCAGCAACTCGATCAGCGTGAACCCGCGAACCCCGCCGGGCATCTTGTTTCGAACGTTCATCACTTCATCCTTCCGGTTTGAAACCGACCTGTGTAAAAAAAGTACGATCCCGCATGACGTAGCGGTCCATTCAGGCCCCGCACCGCGGACCCGACGCGATCGTTCGTCGAAAATGAAGGCGGTTCCGCCCTCAATGTGATTTGAGGATGATCGGCTCAAGCCGGTTAGGCTCGGCCTTGACGGCGACCTTCAGGCCGGAGCTGTCCTCGTCGAGGTATTTCGCGGAGAACGGGACGGTTTTTCGCCGGTTCGAGGGGCGGGTTGTCGCGAACAGCGAAGGGTCCGAGGGCTCGATGCGGATCTTGTACTCGCCCGCCGGAGCCCCTTCGCCCGAAGGACCGCTCACCAGCGTGAAAGTCCCGTCGGGTCCGATCGGCGCTTCAGGGGTCAACGCCCCGTCCCGCGGCACGAAGTAGACATGTCCGCCGCTCAAGGGCTTCCCGCCGGGGAGAAGGATCTTCCCCTTCACCTCGTACACCGTCGCATTCCCGGGTGCGCTCGAACCGTCTCCACAGCCGGTCAAGCATGCCAGAACCGCGGCCCCCGCCCACAGCACCTTGCCTCGAATCCCCCTCACCAACGCCTGAAAGTTCACGGTCATGGCTTGCTCCTCACATTCGATTCCGGAGGCGTTTCTCAACCGCCTCACGGATGACATTATTCATAGTCGTCCAATTCGGTCAAGATGATTTATCTAATCTCGATCGAATTAGTCATATTTGAGCTGAAATTTTTGAATTGACGGGCCGACGTGGGGATTCAGTGGGCGACCGGACGTCGTGTCATTATCCGCAACCGCTATGGCAACATAGAATTAGAGAGATTTCCGGGGATCACGGAGGGAATCCCCCATATTCCGGTCAGGATTAAGAAGTGGCGGGAGGATTCTCTTCGACCGCAGTTTCGGAAGGAGCCTGGGGCTTTTCAGCGGCGGGGAGTTCGGATGACTCGGCGGCGGCTCGCAGTCGGTCGAGGATTCCGTTCACGAACCGGCTGGACTGCGCGGTGCTGTAGCGCTTGGCGAGTTCCAGGGCTTCGTTGATGGCAACCTTCGCGGGGACGTCGGGGCAGTAGAGCAGCTCGAACGCACCGAGACGAAGAATGTTGCGGTCGATGGCCGCCATCCGATCGAGCCGCCAGTTCTCGGCCACGTCGGAGATCAGCTGGTCGATCCGCACCTTATGGGTCTGCACGCCGGAGATGAGTGCGTCGGCGAATCCGACGAGCTTCTTATCCGCAAGCAGCCTACGCTCGACGAACTTACGGATCTCGGTGGCGGGGAGCCCGGTGTTCTGCTCCGCCTGGTAGAGCACCTGGAGGGCGATCTCGCGGCTTCGGGTTCGTCGGGTCATGATCGTGGGTCTTGCCGCTGAGTCTCGGAGCGATCGCCTGCGAACGACCGGGTGCTTCCTACGTCGTGAAATCATACGACAAGGCACGTCCCGACGGGAAGACCCGCCGGAAAGACTGAACCGTTCCTTAAAAAATTGGAAAAACTCCACATTTTTTTACAGGCGCGGAAATACTCCACAAGGAACTGTCGCTCACTCTACCGATTTTTTACAATCTTTAGTTCAGGCGAACGCCTAGGCAGTGCGATGGTGCCGTTTATTGCAGCTGTCAACGATGATTACCGAACCAACTCTCTTTCACTTTGATTTGGATCGGCCAAGTTTCGAGGACCAGGGACAACCCAATGGAATTACTCACTGGGACGAACGCGCTTTGATGAATGCCCTTGGCTACGAGAGTCGTGAAGGTTTTCGAAAGGCGATCAACAGGGCGAAGCGAGCTTGCATCACCGCGGGCTTGGATTGCGAAGACCATATCGTCAGGCAGACCGATGGCGATTATATATTCACGCGTTTTGGTTGTTACTTGGTCGCGATGAACGGATCGAGCAGAAAACCTCAGGTTGCGGCAGCTCAGGCCTACTTCGCGACGTTGGCTCAGACTTTTCAATCTCACCTTGAGCATGCGGACGGGATCGATCGGATGCTTATCCGAGAGGAACTTTCCGATGGTCAGAAATCTCTTCACAGTACCGCGAGCCGGCACGGAGTGGAGAACTACGCTTTCTTTCAAAACCAAGGCGATATGGGCCTTTACAATATGGGGCTACAAAAGCTGCTCAGTCGCAAAGGTGTAAACGGAAACGGGTCACAGTTGATGGATCGCATGGGTAAGCAAGAATTGGCCGCGAATCTATTCCGGATCACCCAAACCGACGCGAAAATCAAACAGCAAAATCTCCGTGGACAGAAAGCACTTGAAGGTGCCGCACATGATGTGGGAAAAAAAGTCCGAGAGATCATGTATGACACGAGTCAGACGAGGCCGGAGAATCTACCGCTTGCTGAGGACATCAAGGCGGTAAAGCGGAAAATCAAAGGCACCAGTAAGGCATTGAACGGCCCAAAGAAAAAGTCGGCGAGGAGGAAACCTGGCGAGTGAGAAATGACGAACGACTCAATCGCGAAAGTTCACATGAGTTTTGACCTCTAAATCCTTCGATTGTCCTATTCCCGTACAAAGCCGAAGCGAGGTAGTTGCACATTCTTAGAGGCTATCCGGAAAGAAAACGCTGAAAAACAAGGAGGTCGTATCGGCCTTTTCAGCATACCAAGATAAATTCAGTCGTTTTTCCGCAATCGCCCGCTGATCTCGTCGATACGACCCACTTGATTCTCAGGGAAAAGTTCCCGGATAGACTCTTAATCGCAGAAAAATGCTGACGCTATGACAATCGTTAAACGATTACCCGCCCTTGCAAAGTCCAGCGAGTTCGATCGCAACGGCAATCCGAGTAAGAGTTGGCCACACTTCACTTCAACTCACTCGCCTTCACGAGCGCCCCGCCCGTCCTCGGCTTCTCGTAAGCGGCCACGGCTTTCCTGAGAAACGCCTCGAATTCCCGGGTGTTCAGATCATCGGCGCTCGCCGTGATCACGATCTCATTCACCCCGCCGGGGAACGGCATCGATGAGACCCGCGGCGAATCACTCAGCACCGGCGGCGACGCCTGATAAAACGGCAGCAGCTGCAACGACGAGGCCACGCCGTCTTTCGAGATCGTGTTCTTGGGGATCCGGAACTTCAACGTCAAGACCCACTCATGGCCGGTAGTCGCCGTGAAGAAGACCGGCGAATCCTTGGCGGCCCCGCTGATCTTCACGAGGGAACGTTGCGACCAGTCGGTCGCCTCGAACTCACCCAGCAAGTGGATGCGATCGACGACCGAGGCGAGAATTCGGCCGTCCCAGCGGCACGGCTTGCCGTTTCGGGCCGTTCGTTCTTCCGTGTGCCAGCGCCTGCCATCGACTTCCCAGGGGGCTTTCGCGGCCTCGTTCGAGCCGATCGCCTTGTCGGCCTCCGCGGCTTTTTTCACTTCATCGAGGACTTTTTTCGCGGCGGCTTTCGGGTCGAATCGCGGACGTTCGAGCCGAGGACCGGCCTTGAGGATCGGCTTCAAGATCGCCCCGGTGAGCGAACGGGGCGTCGCGGCGATCAACTCCGGAGAACCCGCCGCGACCACTTCGCCACCCTCTTGACCGGCTTCAGGACCCATGTCGATCAGCCAGTCGGCCGTCTTGATCACTTCGAGGTTGTGCTCGATGATGATCACCGTGTTGCCGAGATCGGCGAGGCGGTGGACGACGTCGAGCAGCTTTCGGACGTCGTCCATGTGGAGGCCCGTCGTCGGTTCGTCGAGGACGTAAAGGGTCTTGCCCGTGTCGGGCCTGGCGAGTTCCGACGCCAGTTTCACGCGCTGGGCTTCGCCGCCGGAGAGGGTGGGCGCGGCCTGGCCGAGCGGGACGTAGCCGAGGCCGACGTCGTGCAAGGTCTGCAAGACCTTGCGGATCTTCGGCACCGTCGCGAACAGCTCAAGCGCCATGTCGATGGTCATCTTCAGGACGTCGGAGATCGTCTTGCCGCGAAACTTCACGGCGAGCGTGTCGGGCGTGTAACGGCTGCCGTCGCACGAGTCGCACGTGACCCAGACATCGGGAAGAAAGTGCATCTCGATTCGCTTCTGCCCGTTCCCCTCGCAGACCTCGCAGCGCCCGCCGGGCTGGTTGAAACTGAACCGTCGGGGACTGTACCCTCGCACCTTCGATTCGGGCATCTTGGCGAACAACTCGCGGATCAAATCGAACGCCCCGGAATAGGTACCCGGGGTCGACGTCGGCGTGCTCCCGAGCGGAGTCTGGTCGACCCCGATGACCTTGTCGAGCAGGTGCATTCCTTCGATCGAATCATGAGCCCCGGCCGTCACCTGCGCCCTGTGCAGATGCCGCGACGCGACCTTCATCACGATGTCTTCGACGAGCGAACTCTTGCCCGAGCCGCTGACGCCCGTCACCGCCGTGACGACTCCCAGAGGAAACGACACGTCGATATTCTTGAGATTGTGCTGTCGAGCCCCGCGGACGATGAGGGCGGGGCCGTTCGGTTCCACGGGTCTACGGTTTGAGGGGATCGGGATCGCCAGGTTGCCGCTGAGATACCGGCCCGTGAGCGAGGCCTTCGAAGCCTTGACCTTCTTCGGAGTTCCCGAGGCCGTCACCTCGCCGCCGCCAAACCCCGATCCCGGTCCAAAATCGATCACATGGTCGGCCGCCTCGATCACTTCGCGGTCGTGCTCGACCAGGACCAGGGTGTTTCCCAGGTCTCGGAGATGTTTCAAGGCGTTCAACAGCCGCGTGTTATCGCGGGGATGAAGGCCGATCGTCGGCTCGTCGAGGACGTACAGAACGCCCGTCAATCCGCTGCCGATCTGGCTGGCGAGCCGGATGCGCTGGGATTCTCCGCCCGATAGAGTCGGGGTACCGCGTGCCAACGAGAGGTAATCGAGGCCGACGTCATTGAGGAATTTCAAGCGGTCGCGGATCTCGCGGATCAGGTCGCCGGCGATGTGTTTTTCATCGCCGGTCAGCTTGAGATCCCTGAAGAACTGGTAGGACCGGCCGAGCGGCCACTGGCCGACCTGGTCGATGGTGAACTCGCGGAACCGGCTCGCCGCGGAATCGTCGCGGAGGCGTGCCCCCATGCACGAGGCGCATGGGACGTTATCCACCATCCCCTGAAGCTTCCAGCGATAAACATACGAAACTCTACCCGCTTCTTCGATCGCCGGGAACAGGCCTTTGTACTGGAACGAGAACGGCGGCTGGCCGTCGCCCGCGGCCACGGTGAACCAGGCGTCGCCGGTGCCGTGCAGGATGGCGCGGCGGAATCGGCCTTCGAGGTCGTCGAAAGGGGTGCCGAGGTCGATGCCGACGGTCCCCGTCATCGCGGCGATCATGCGGCCGAACAGCGGATTCCCCTTGAAATCGGGCCAGACGACCACGGCTCCGTCGCGCAACGATTTCTTGCCGTCGGGGATCAAAACCGCGGGATTGGCCCCTTGCTGGGTCCCCAGGCCTTCGCAGACCGGGCACCAGCCGAGCGGGCTGTTGAAGGAGAAATGGTGGGGCGAAAGCTCTTCAAAGCTCCGCCCGCAGCCTTCGCATGACCGGTGCTGACTGTAACGGTCGACGTGCCACGCGGCCTCATTCGCCTCATCGCCGACCTTGGCGACCATCACGACGCCTTTGCCGAGGTCGAGCGCGGCCTCGACCGAGTCGGCCAGCCGCGAACGCGTCGAGCGCCTCACGACCGCACGGTCGATCACCACTTCCACCCGGTGCTTGCGGCGGTGGCTGAGCTTGGGAGGGTCGTCCAGGCTCACCGACTTGCCATCGACGCGGACGCGGCTGAACCCGGAACCGCGAAGGTCGTCCCAAAGCGTGTCGTAAGCCTCGCCGTCACCCCGCTCGACGGGGGCCATGACATACACCTTCGTCCCTTCCGGAAGGTGCAAGATCTTCTCGACGATCTCGTCGGCCGACTGCGTGCCGATCCGCAGCCCGCAGGCCGGGCAGTGCGGCTGGCCGAGGCGGGCGAAAAGGATGCGCAAGTAGTCGTGGATCTCGGTGACCGTCCCCACGGTCGACCGGGGACTCTTCGAGGTCGTTTTCTGTTCGATGCTCACGGCAGGCGAAAGACCGGTGATCCGCTCGACTTTCGGCTTCTGCAACGGCGCGAGAAACTGCCGCGCGTAAGAGCTCAGGCTCTCGACATAACGCCGCTGCCCCTCGGCATAAAGCGTGTCGATCGCCAGCGAACTCTTGCCGGAACCGCTCGGCCCGCTGCACACGGTCATCTTGTGCCGAGGGATGTCGAGATCGACGCCTTTGAGGTTATGCTGCCGCGCCCCGCGAACCGAGATTGCCGCCAGTCCCTCCTCCGAAGACTTCCGCTTCTTGATCTTCGCTATCTTGCCGTTCGAGCCGACCGCCCGAGTGCCTTGCAGCACGCGTTTCAAGGCGACCCCGGTATAGCTTTCGGAGATCGCGGCGATCTGCTCGGGGGTCCCTTCGGCGATGACCCGGCCGCCGCCGGAGCCCCCTTCGGGGCCGAGGTCGATCACCCAGTCGGCCGTTTTGACCACGTCGAGATTGTGCTCGATCACGACCACGGTGTTCCCCGCGGTCGTGAACCCGTGGAGCACCGCGAGGAGCTTGCGGACGTCCTCGAAGTGCAAACCGGTGGTCGGCTCATCAAGGATGTAAAGCGTCTTCCCCGTCCCTTTGCGGACGAGCTCCTTGGCGAGCTTGATCCGCTGGGCTTCGCCGCCGGAGAGGGTGGGCGACGCCTGGCCGAGCTTCATGTAGTCGAGGCCGACGTCGTGCAAGGTCTGGAGCATCGCCGCGAGCTTGGGCACGTTGGCGAAGTGTTCGAGCGCCTCCTGCACGTCCATGTCGAGCACGTCGCTGATGCTCTTGCCCTTGAACCGGACATGGAGCGTCTCGCGGTTGAACCGCCTGCCTTCACAGACCGGGCACTTCACCCAGACGTCGGCCAGGAAGTCCATTTCGAGCTTGTTCGAGCCGTTCCCTTCACAAGCCTCGCAACGGCCGCCGGAGACGTTGAAGCTGAACCGTCCCGGCGAGTAGCCGCGCGCCTTCGACTCGGGAAGCTTCGTGTAAAGGTCCCGGATCAGGTCGAACAATTTGATATAAGTCGCCGGGTTCGACCGCGGCGTGCGGCCGATCGGCGACTGGTCGATGTCGATGACCTTATCAAGATTCTCGATCCCGTCGATCCGGTCGTGAAGGCCGGGCTCGCCCATCGCGCCGTTGAGGTCGCGTGCGAGGGCTTCGCGGAGGACGTCGCTGACGAGCGAACTCTTTCCAGAGCCGCTCACGCCCGTCACGCAGACGAAAAGACCCAACGGGATTGAGACGTCGACATTCTTGAGATTGTTCTGTCGGGCGTTGACGACCGTGATTTTCTTTTCGCCGGGCGCTTTGCGGACCGACGGAACCTCGATGCTCCGGCGACCCGAGAGGTACGCGCCCGTGACGCTATCCGCGGATTTCGCCAGAGCGGAGATCGGACCTTCGGCGACGACCGCGCCTCCTTTGACTCCCGGCCCGGGGCCGAAGTCGACGAGGTGGTCGGCGGCGCGCATCGTGTCTTCATCGTGCTCGACGACGATCACGGTGTTGCCGACGTCGCGGAGCCGCTGGAGTGTGGCGATGAGGCGGTCGTTGTCGCGCGGGTGGAGGCCGATCGAGGGCTCATCGAGAATGTAGAGCACTCCCACGAGCCCAGCGCCGACCTGGCTCGCGAGCCGGATGCGCTGAGCCTCGCCTCCGGAGAGGGTGGGGGCCGAACGGTCCAGAGCGAGATAGTGCAATCCGACGTTGTTCAGGAACCCGAGTCGGCCGCGGATCTCTTTCAAAAGCTCATCGGCAATCGTTTGTGAAAGTGCGTCGAGCGGGCTGGCGACCTCATCAGGAGTCAGGTCGGCAGGGGGCTGACCGGCGAGGGCGTCGAAGAATCGTGAGGCCTGGCCGATCGGCATCGAACCGAGGGCAACCAATGTCTTGCCGCCGACTCGCACGGCACGGGCGCGAGGGTTGAGTCGTGACCCTTTGCAGTCGGGACAAGGCATGCTCCGCATGTAAGGTTCGAGCTTGGCCTTGGTCGGCCCACCCGTCGCCGCCTGGAACTTCTGCATCAGGTCGGTGGCGAACCCGATCCACTTCTCAGGGTGTGACCAGATCTTGCCGCGCTGCTTCCAGTGGTGGACGATCACACGCTCGCCGGTGCCGTAAAGCCAAACATTTTGCCACTTGGGGTCGAGGTTCTTCCAAGGACCCTTGAGCATCGTCCCTTTTTTCGGCCCGTCCTTGTCCGACTCAATGTTGGCGGCGACCCCTTCATAAATATGGCGTCGCCATTTCCCGACCGACTTGATCGGCCCGATCGGTTCGATCGCGCCGTCCCAGACCGACAGCGACGGGTCCGGCACGAGCAAGGCCGGGTCGAACGCGTGCCGAATCCCCAAACCCAGGCACGACGGACACATCCCCTGCGGACTGTTGAAGCTGAAAAGCTGGGGGCTGGGAGGGTCGAAGCTGATCCCGCAGTGGGAGCAGGCGAAGTGCGACGACAAGAGGATGTCGTCCTTCCCTTCGATCGCGACAATGACCGTCCCCTCGCCAAGCTTCAACGCCCCCTCGACGGCCTCCCCAAGGCGAATCCGAACGTTCGGCCCCGCCTTGAGGCGGTCAATCACGACCTCGATGTTGTGCTTGATCTGGCGGTCGAGTGCGAGGTTATCAGACAGGGCCACGACCTTGCCGTCGACCCGCGCCCGCACGTACCCTGCTCGTGACAGGTCGGCAAAAAGATCCTTATATTCCCCCTTTTGCCCGCGAATCACCGGGGCGAGCACGCTATAAGCGGTGCCTTCAGGGAGGTCCATGACGCGCGCAATGATCTGTTCGCGAGACTGCGCGGCGACAGGCCGGTCGCAACTGGGGCAATGTCCCTGGCCGACGCGGGCGAAGAGGACCCGCAAGTAATCGTTGATCTCGGTGATGGTCCCGACGGTCGAGCGGGGGTTCCTGCCGCCGGTCTTCTGCTGGATCGAGATCGAGGGGGAAAGGCCGTCGATCTTATCGACCTCGGGCTTGGGCATCTGACCCAGGAACTGGCGGGCGTAGGAGCTGAGGCTCTCGACGTAACGTCGTTGGCCCTCAGCATAAAGCGTATCGAAGGCGAGCGAGCTTTTACCCGATCCGGAGACGCCGGTGAAGCAGATGAGAGCCCCGCGAGGGAGGTCGAGCGAGATGTCGCGGAGGTTATGCTCGCGTGCGCCGCGGATCACGATGTCCGTCGTGGCCATCCGTGGAAGATCCTTCGATTCGAGGCTGCGGGGCGGAGACGTTGACCCGGACCGGACGCGAAGGAGAGACCGAATCCGGAGCCGCAAGCATAGTATACACGTGTTTGGGAAATGTTGTCCAGCGGAAGCCGAAAACCGGTTCGGTAGATCGGTAAACAATTTCCGATTTTGTTATCGACACTTGTGTCTTTTCAGACTACGGTCCTGCCCGATCGTGGTGTCAATCCGTGGGGGTCTCATCGCAGAGACCCGGCAAGGAAGCCGGAGGAATGGAATGCGAAGCACTCAGGGACGGGCCGGAATTCGAGTCTTGACACTTGTCGTGGTGGCCAATGGTTGGACTGTCTCCGGAGCCACGGCAAGTTCACTTAGTTCCCAAATCACCTACCAAACAACCGGGGCGGTTGGCACTCAGGCCGGTAGTGCAGGGAGCCCCGTTGTCTTCAAGGGTGTGGACGCCGGTTCGTTCGTGTCTTCAACACCATTCAGTCTCGGCGAATTTATGGTGATGCCGTCCGCGAATGGTTCCGTGGATATGCCGTTCCTGATTACGTACCGGACTAAGACGGTTGATGGAATCGCGCCTTCAATCAACGATACCCCAATCATTCTAAAAGGTCGAATTCTGGGGACGCTCGGCGACGGAGGTCAGTCCAGCCTGAAAGCGTTGTTCGACCAAGGTCCGCAATTCGCGGACCCGAAGTATTACAGTCCGCACCCCGTTCCGCCCTTCCAAACCGGCGACTTGATCAACACGATCAACGTGAACGGAGGGAAAGAGTTTCTAACTCTTTTCAACACAGGTAATGGTCAGACAAATGTTGAGGCGCGAATCGACGTTATCCCGGTGCCGGAGCCTACTACATTAGCAATCTTGGTCTTGCTGCGGCGGGTTTCGGTCTTCGTAAGCGGCTCCGTCCGCCCATTTAACGAAAGTCGGGAAGGGTTCCCACCCGAAGTACTGCGGATTCCATTCTCCATTTAAAATAGGGGTTCGTTGGGTTGAATTTTCTCATCAAAAAGGAAGTTGGTCTTTTTAGTCATTAGTACGTTTTCATTGGCATTAACGCACTTTTAAGGCAAATTGGCATTTCTCAACTCAGTTAGACAGCCTTGCTTCGCATCGACGAAGTACCGACGTACAAGCGAACATCCTTGAGCACCAACGAGGTAGCATCGATGCGCCGACAGCACCAGTGCAGGATCCAACCTAGCTGTGAGCTACTCGAAGAACGATCTCTTCTTTCTACACTCATTGCCCTCGTCGATTCTGGAGTGGATCTTACCGATCCCACCGACAGCCGCTACTACGATTTTACCCAAGCTTATGACGCATTCAACAAACAAACCGCTTCACAATACGGGAACGGTGTTGTTCAGGACACGAGCATGCAGCACGGCCATGGCTCGACCGTAGCCGACCTCATAGTTCGGGCGATCATCGATACCAAGAGCCAGCCGGGGGCGAGTACTGTCGATGTCAAAATTATGCCGATCCGTGACACGTCCAGTAATCTAAACATCGACAACAATTCCCTAATTCGCGGCGTGTACTGGGCCGTTGACCACGGCGCGGCTGTTATCAACTTGAGCATTCGGAATTACAATGCGGACTATTACCTGAGCGATCCGAGTGATCCTCACAACGGCTCATCCCTTTCGCAGGCTATTCAGTACGCCCAGACCCACGGCGCGGTTGTGGTCACAGCACAATGAAATGAGCATCTTATCATTGATCAAGCATCTCAATATGTTACGCCATCCGCCGCTGACGATCCTAACTACAACGGCCTCGGTGTGGTACTGAACAACTTACTCGTTGCCGCAGCTGTCGACCAGTTGGGTAACTTGACATCTGTATCAAACTGGGGTCCGATTCATGTGGATCTCGGAGCTTATACGAATTCAGAAAGTGCTACATCGTATTCGGCTGGATATGCTTCGGGCGTCACTGGCGTGATCGACGCCCTGACTCCCTCCTGGACTGCCGCGCAGAGGGTTACCCTCGTAAAACAAACTGTGCAGCCTCACACTCAGACCGTAGGTAATTGGTCAACCACCGGGGGTGTCATCAGTCCGGCCAACGCTGTTTTAGCCGCGACGACCACATCAACCAGGGCCATCATCGACGACAGTTCGGGTTCGGGGTTCAGCACCACTGCGACGGGCGGCATTACGTGGCTCCCTTGGACTGGAAACGGTTACGCCGGCACACACAAAACGGCTTGGGGGGCCGGGGTCGGCCAACCGGCAAATGCGACCGCCACCTGGACATTCAACGTCACTCCCGGCGTGTACGAAGTCTGGACCACCTGGCAACAGGATTCCGGCCGCGCGGCGAACGCCCCGTTCACCATTTACGATGGTGCTACGGTCTTGGCAAGCTTGGCCGTCGACGAGAGGCAGGCTCCCACAGGGTACTACGACAGCACGGGATCCTCGTGGAACAGCCTCGGAAAGCGTTTTCAGGTCAATGGCACGACCTTGACGATCAAGCTCACCAACCAAGGCGTCGATAGCTCGCGCGCCGTGGTCGCCGACGCCGTCCGCATTAACAAGACCGGCCCATTTTACTCAGACGATAGTTCCGGGGCCGTGAAGACGGGGACATGGCAGACGTGGCCCGGACAGGGATATAGCAACACGCACGCGACCGCCCAGGGTGCTGGTACTGGAACCACAACGGACTCTGCATCCGCCTCCTGGAACTTCACTAACCTGGCAGCCGGGTGGTATGAAGTGTGGATCACTTGGATTGCTGACCCGAACCGTGCAACCAACGCCCCGTTTATTGTCTCCAACGGAGCCTCGGTGGTTGGTACGCAGTTGGTAAACCAGACTGCTTCACCGACGGGATACTATGCGCAGGGCTTCCCTTGGTCGACCCTGGGGATTTTTCAAGTCACGACAAGCAACGAACAGACCAAGACCGACGGTTCGTTAACTGTCTTTCTAGGCAATCACGGCGTCGATGCCACACATTTCGTTGTCGCCGACGCCGTGCGCATCAATCGGGTCGGCCCCTATTACATGGACGACAGCGACTTCACGGGGTTCAGCGAGACCAACGGCCAGGACGGGGGGAAGTGGCATCCGTGGTATTCTAACCCCCAGAACCATGAAGGCTTCGACTACTCGCACTCCACCGCCCCATGGGGTGACGGGCAAACGACCGCGACTTGGAAATTCGACAACTTATTACCTGGCGTCTACGAGGTCTGGGCCACATGGCAGCAGGACGGGAATCGGGCCACCAACAGCCCTTTTACGGTCTCCGACGGGAATACACCACTGGGTTCCACAATCTACAAAAACCAGACTCAGGCCCCAAATGACGGCGTTCATTTTGATTACGGCTCGTCTTGGGTCGTGTTGGGTGGGAACGTCAGTATTACTTCCGGAACTTTGAAGGTTGTTCTGACAAACCAGGGGATTGCTTCTGGTCGTTACGTCGTCGCCGACGCGATCAGGATCAATCGAGTCGGTGACATTACCGGCGGCAACGGTGTGATTGAGTCGTTCGCGGTACGAAAAGCACCTAGCGTTCCTGGTAATATTACTGTGAATCCGGTTCTCACATCGACTCAGCCGCCCGTCGAGGTTGGAACTCTCGTCAAGCTGATGCGGAACTCCGATTTTTCTAATCGGCGGGGCTGGTGGGCCTTTGATCGACCGATGCCGGTTTCAAATACACGGCCTTGGAGTGCGTTCGGACAAAAAAGGGGACGAAGAGATTTGACGACCTCGGGCGCGGAATGGCAAACAGCGAGATACATCGATCAGGATTAAGTTACTGACTTTAACTAACCTTGTGTGAACAGCCCCGCGATCGGCTCGCCATGGTAGACCTGATGAGGCCGTTCGAGGTCGTCGTGCCAGACGGCTTCGGGCGGGATTCCCAGGGAGTGATAGATCGTCGCCGCGAGATTTTCGGGGGTCTGCGGGTCGGTCGCGGGGTTGGCTCCGATTCGATCGGAGGAGCCGATGACTCGTCCTCCGATGACTCCGCCTCCGGCCAGCAGGACCGACTGAACCTTTCCCCAGTGATCGCGGCCGGGGAGTTTATAAGCGCTCGGCAGGTGCGAGATCCGCGGCGTCCGGCCGAACTCGCCCGCCATCACGATTAGGGTCGAATCGAGCAGGCCCGTCCCTTGAAGGTCGTCGAGCAAGGCCGAGACGGCACGGTCCGTCGGGGGGAGGAGGTTGTTCTTGAGGTGCGGGAACGCGTTGCCGTGGGTGTCCCAGGTCTCGTTGTTGCCGAGATTGACCTGCACCAGCGAGACACCGGCCTCGACCAACCTTCGAGCCATTAGCAACGACCATCCGAACGAATTGCGGCCGTAGCGGTCGAGCAGTTTGGGGTCGGCCCCTTCCACGTCGAACGATCGGCGGATCTTGGGGTCGACAAGTAATGAAACGGCGGCCTGGCGCTGGGCGTCGAACTTTTCGATCAGGGCGGTGCGATCGAGATACGCTCGCTGACGGTCAATATAAGCGAGCAGGTCGAGGCGGTTCGTGAGGCGGGCGTTGCCGAGCCCTTCGGGCAGGGTCAGGTCGGGGATCTTGAACGGCCTCGTCTTGGGGGCTCGTTTTCGATCCTGGTGGTCGAATTCGTATTCGGGGTAGGCGCCGTAGCCGAGCGCGTCGAACGGGGAGGCCTCGATGAACCAGGGATCGGCCTTCGGTCCCATCGTTCCGCCGAACTGGCCAGGGAGGATTCTTCCCGAGTTGTGGACCAACCGTTCGGGGAGCACGAGCGCGGGGGGGAGGTTATTTCGCGGAGCGGCCATCGCCCCGACCACCGAGGCGATCGACGGCCAGTCGGTCGGCTTGGGCTCGTTGGGACTGAACCCCGGGGGCAAATCGGCCCTCCCCGTGAGCATGATGTGGTGTCCCGCCGAATGGTCGTTCGACGAGTGCGTCAACGAGCGGACCATCGACCACAAATGGCTCCGTTCGGCGAGCATGGGCAGGTGCTCGCAGACGGAAACGCCCGGCGTTCGGGTCGCGATCGGCCGGAACTCGCCTCGAATGTCTTCGGGGGCGTTGGGTTTGGGGTCAAAGCTGTCGTGCTGGCCGAGTCCGCCGGAGAGGAAGATGAAAATGACCGACCGGGCTGTCGGGGTGCGCCGGGTTCCCGCAACGGTCGAACGTAAGAGCCCGACATGCTCCGAACCGAGCCCCAGCAAGCCCACGGCTCCGGCTTGAAGGGCGAATCGTCGGGTGAACACGGGATGTCCGAGCATTGTTCGACACCGTGTTAGTGAGAAATCAGAGGCGGGAAAATGCACTACAGGTCATCAGGCAACTCGAGCAAACCCCAGAGGACAAGAACAAGGATACCGTACAAAATACCCGAACGGTCCCGGAAGTCGAGAGCCGTCTCCGGCTTGCGACCATCCGCAATGCGTGTGAGAAAAAGGGAAGGGAGTAACCAAGGGAGGAGATGCCAGGTCGGCCAATACATAGGGTTCAAGCATTTTGTCGCGAAAAACCCGAGGATTCCCATGATCGTTGAGGATCGACAATCGTGGATCGCATCAACGATTCCAAAGAAGACGAAGTCGGTCAGGAAAATTCCCGCGGCGGTCGCCCACACGACCCGGCCTCGATTCCAGACCTTCGGAACTCGCCGTAACGCGGCCCCAAACCAAACGATCAAACCCTCGATCGTCGCGACGGCTGAAAGCGCGCGTGCCAACGCGAAATGATCGTCACCGCTCCATTGCAGTCCTTCATGGCGAGTTAAAGCGAATGCGAATGCGGTCACCGCAACGATTTCAAAGGGATTGTACATCTTCATAGACGTTGCTAATTTGCTTATTCCGATGGGGAATCGCCGACGTTATTGATCGTTCGAGCAACCGCGGAATTCAGCGAATCGAAATTCGCCGTTTTCACTCCGCGTCCGGAGAACTCAGAACGTCCCGTTATTGCAATCTGAATGGCCGTGGGGGTCGCAATCTCGGGAGAAACGCCGTAATCTCTTGGGGATCGTCCGACACCGGCGAATTGAATTCAAGAGGACTGTCCCCCCCATGCGACCACGTCTCGCCCTGGTGTTTTCTTTCGCGATCGTGACGACCTCTTTCGCCCGCGCGGCGGAACCGTCCCCGGCGAAGGTCTTCCCCGCCCCGAAAGTCGCGATCGCGTTCAACCGGCTTTACGACTATCCCGAACTTGTCGAGGCGATGCGGGCCTTGGTGAACGGGCACCCGGATCTTCTCTCGCTGTCGAGCGTCGGCAAGAGTGTCGAAGGCCGCGACATGTGGTGCATCACCGTCAACAACTCAAAAACCGGCTCAGACCGCTCCAAACCGGCGATGTACGTGGACGGAAACATCCACGGTAATGAAATCCAGGGGGCCGAGGCGGCGCTCTATCTCGTCTGGTATCTCGCCGAATACCGCGACCGCGTTCCCAAGATCAAGGAATTGACCGACGAACGCGCGTTTTACGTCATTCCCACGGTAAACCCCGACGGCCGCGCCCATTGGTTCAACGCGCCAAACACGACGAATAGCTCGCGGAGCGGTAAGAGCCCGATCGATAATGACCGCGACGGCCTGTTCGACGAGGACGGTTACGACGACATCAACGGCGACGGCCAGGTCACCCAGATGCGTCGAAAGAGCCCGACCGGTCGGTTCAAGCTCTCGAAAGAGGACCCCCGGATCGTCGACTTCATCGCGCCCGGCGAAACGGTCGCCGAGAGTGACCGCTACGACCTCTTTGAAGAAGGAATCGACAACGACAACGACGGCCAGATCAACGAAGACCCTCCCGGCGGCTACGACATGAACCGGAACTGGCCCGCCGACTGGCAGCCGCCTCACCTCCAGTTCGGCGCGGGGGATTTTCCGCTCTCTTGGCCCGAGACACATGCGACGGCGATGTTCATTCTCGACCACCCGAACATCGCCGGAGTCCAGGCGTTCCACAACGCCGCCGGGATGATCCTCCGAGGCCCCGGCCATTCGTCGAGGGCCGGGCAGTATCCCGCGCAGGACGACCGGATCGCCGCGGAGATCGGCCGCGTCGGCGAGAAGATGATCCCGTTCTACCGGAGCCTGGTCATCAACAAAGACCTGTACGACGTCCACGGCGGGTTTATCAACTGGACTTATGAGCATCTCGGGATCTTCTCGTTCACGAACGAACTTTGGAACGGCAATCAGCTCCTCGGTCAGGTCCAGCCGCCCGCGACGGGGAGCGGCCGCCCGTCCCGCCGCGGAGAAGAGACCGACGAGTTGTTCGCCAGCGACAAGCTTCTCTTCGGAGCGGCGTTCGTGCCGTGGACGAAGGTGAAACACCCGACGCTCGGCGAGGTCGAGGTCGGTGGGTTCGTCAAGGAATCCCAGCGCGTCCCGCCGACGTTCATGATCGAGGAACTCTGCCACCGCAACGCCGCGTTCGTCGCCTATCACGCGGAGCAGATGCCCCGTGTCGAGTGGGGCGAGGTCAAGGCCGAACGTGTCGGACCCGGCACGTTCACGGTCACCGCCGCACTCAAGAACACCCGGATGATCCCCAGCGTCTCCCACCAGGCCGCGACACACAAGGCGGGGCTTCCCGACACGGTGAGCCTCTCGGGCAACGGCCTGACGGTGGTCGCCGGCGGCGACTTACTCAATTCAGACACCGGGGAGGTCAAGCTCGCCGATCACCATCCTGAAAGACTTCGGCTGGAATCGGGGGTCCCCGGAGAATCGACGATCAAGGTCCGCTGGTTCGTGCAAGGGGAGGGTACGGCCGTCTTGAAGTACGCTTCGCAGAAGTCCCGGGCGATCGAGAAAACGCTGGAGTTGCGCAGGGGAAACTGAGCCGAGTCGTGGAGGAAGCCTGATTCGTGGTCATCGTAGGGGCCGCTATTGTGGAGCAATTCGGCGCAAGTCAAGGCATGGTCGGCAATAGCGGATACGACAGAATTCGGATATCGGTCGATTTGAGAAATTTTCCAGGAGGATTGTCCGCCGCCGCCGGCTTCGTTCGTCGTCAGGTTGGAAGGCGAGGCACGACGCTTCGTCCCACCCGACTCACCTTCAACCCCAGGACTACGACCGTGGCAAAGTACCTGTTCATCTACCGGAACCCTTCTGAAGTGACCGCTCCGCCTTCGCCCGAAGAGATGCAGAAAGTCCTCCAACAATGGGGCGCTTGGTTCCAGAAGTTCGGCGCGGCGATCGTCGACGGCGGCGACGGCCTCAAGCCGGACGGACGGATGCTCAAAGCCGGCGGGATCGTCAGCGACGGCCCCTACGTCGAAGCCAAGGAGGTGATCGGCGGCTTCACGATCGTTCAGGCTGACGACTACGATGGGGCCCTGGTGATCGCCCGTGAATGCCCGTTGTCGCTGGCCGGCCGTACGATCGAAATCCGTGAGTTCGCCGGATACTCGTGATCCTTCCGCACCCGAAAGCCGGGCGCGGGGAGAACGTCCCCCCCGCGCCCGACCGAGGGACACGTGACTCAACTCAACGACCTCGTCGAGCACTTCTTCCGGCACGAATCGGGTCGGCTGGTCGCACTTTTGACCCGCTCCCTGGGAGTCGAGCGACTCGACCTCGTCGAGGACGTCGTGCAGGCCTCGTTGATGCAGGCCCTGGAGACCTGGGGCGTTCGTGGAATCCCCGACGACCCCGCAGGCTGGCTCTACCGGACCGCCCGCAATCGAGCCCTTGACTCGCTCCGACGCGAACGGGTCCGGGAGAGAATCCTCCCCGAGATCTCGGTCGACGCGTGTGAGGAACCGCTCGCAGACGAACCTCAGTTCGCCGACGAAATCGGCGACGAGCCTCTGCGTCTCCTGTTCCTCTGCTGCCACGAGTCCGTACCGATCGAGTCGTCCGTGGCGTTGGCGCTCCGGACGGTCTGCGGGTTCGGAACGGACGAGATCGCGCGAGGGCTTTTGACCACAGAGGCGAATGTCCAGAAGCGGATCGCCCGGGCCAAGGGCCGTCTACGGGACGAGCCGGGTGCCTGGGAATCACCGGGTTTGGGTCCACTCCGCAGTCGGCTCGACGCCGTCCTCGCGACGATTTATTTGCTCTTCAACGAAGGCTATAACGCCGCACATTCCGACGTCCCCATCCGTCGCGACCTCTGCGACGAGGCGCTTCGTCTCGCCAGAATGCTCGCCGTCCACGCAGCCGGCGACGACTCCGTCGTCTTCGCACTCGTCGCGGTGATCGGCTTGCACTCGGCCCGGCTGGACTCCCGCCTCTCGCCGTCCGGAACCATCGTCCTTCTGGAAGAGCAGGACCGCTCGACGTGGAACTGGTCGCTTGTGCGCGAGGCGATGGAATGGATGGGCCGTTCGGCGACAGGGCCGACATTGACTCGCTATCACGTCGAGGCGGCGATCGCCTGGGAGCATTGTCGAGCCCCCGCCTTCGCCGAGACCGACTGGGGCAGGATCATCGACCTCTACTCAACCCTGGAGCGCATCGCCCCGTCACCGATCCACAGCCTTAATCGTGCCGTTGCCGAGGCCTACCGCGACGGCCCCGAAGCCGGTCTGGCAAGGCTGGCGAAGGTCCCCCCGGAACAGATCCCGGCACGATACCCGGCGTGGCAGGCCGTCGTGGGGGAACTTCAGTTTCGAGCGGGAAACCTGGTGGAGGCCGAAAAAGCGTGGTGCGAAGCGTTGACGCTCGCCCCCATCGACCACGATCTGATCGCCCGACGCCTTGCCGATTGCCGGACGTTGCTGGGGACCGCGAATTGACGGCGGTTGAACGTTCTCGAGGTTACGAAACCACCCCAACTCTTGATTTCAACTCCGTGACGACCCGCCCGAACAGCTCCGTCCAGTTCCCCGGTTCTCGCTGGCGAAACAATCGCGCGGAGGGATACCAAGGGCTGTCTTCGCGGCCGACGAGCCACCGCCACTCGGCGGAATACGGCAGGACGACCCAGACCGGGATTCCCAACGCCCCGGCAAGGTGCGCCGGCGACGTGTCTGGCGTGATCACCAGGTCGAGGTTCGCCATGATCCCGGCGGTGTCCTGGAAGTCGACCCAGTCGCCGGCCGCGATCGCCTCGGGGTCTTCGATAGGCACCTCGCCTCTCCACGTCGCGATCTGTTCCGAGCCGAATCCTTTTTGCAAGCGGATCAGCCGGATTTCGTCCAGGCTTGCAAGGGTCTCAAAGTGGGAAAGCCGGAACGACCGGACCCTGTCACGGTGGTGGGTGGGGTCGCCCTGCCAGACGATGCCGATCCGGAAGCCGGGTCTTTTCGAAAGTCGCTGTCGCCAGCGTTCAACCGACGCCGGCTCCGGGGCGAGATAGGGGACCGACGCCGGTACGGTTTCGAGCGTTGTTTTGAAGAGCCGGGGGAGGCTCAAAATCGGTGCGTGGAAGTCGTGCTCTTGGGGAGCTTCTCCGCGAACGGACAATGCGTCGATCCCTAAACAAGGCTGAAAAAGTCGGTGAAGCGGCTCCGGACACTCCACCAGGACACGCGCCCCCCAGACCTTCAGCAAGGGGACGTAGCGGATGAACTGCATCGTGTCCCCGAGCCCTTGCTCGGCGTGCAGTAAGATCGTACGGCCTTCGAGCCGTTCCCCTTTCCAGGACGGCTTGCGGCGAGCCCGCGGTGAATTCCCGGGGATCTTCCAGCGCCATTCGAACTCATTGAAGCCGCGGGGATAATCTCCTTGAGATAGCCAGACCAACGCCCGGTTCATGTGTGGCGAATAGTGATCGGAGTGCGACTTCAGCAGATGGTCGAAGCAAGCCAAGGCGTCTTCAACCTGACCGAGTTTTCCCAGCGAGGCCCCAAGGTTATTGATCGCGTCGAAATGCTTGGAATTGCGTATCAGGGTCTCCTGATAGGCGGCAATCGCTTCGGGAAAGCGGCAAAGGTCGTCAAGGGCGTTGCCGCGCCGGTGATGTGCCTCAGGAATGTCGGAATTCAAGCGGACAGCGATATCGCAGGCCGCGAGGGCTTCTTCAGGACGGCCGAGGTCTCGGAGAAGACCGCCGAGGATGAGATGAGTCAGCGCATTTTCGGGCTGAAGCCTCGCGGCCTCTTTGACCGAATAAAGCGCTTCCGTCGTTCGAGCTTTTGCGGAAAGGGCGATGCCGAGGCCGAGGCGGGAGTCGGCGGAGTTCGGGTCGATTTCGGCCGCGTTTTCGAAGGTCGTCAGGGCTTCATCAATTCGTCCCAGGCCCAGGAGCGACTGGCCCAGAAGGACAAGCGCCGGGGAATCACATGGCCGGGCCGCCGATAATTCCTTCAGCACCGCGACGGCTTCAACGAGTCGTCCTGCCTGAATGTGTTCTCTGGCGGCGGAAAGCTCATCCATGGGACGCCCTGAAGCGGTTGAGAGCGGTTTTTACTGAAGGAAAGCAGACGCTACACGCTCACACAATCGTGCCGATCGGGCAAGTGTGTGGCGTCGGCCGGAATCGCGGTTACGCCAGGTCAAACAGCAAGACTTCCGAAGGCTCCCCGGTACCTTCCAGGACCACCACCGACTCCTCGCTCAACGCCGCGGCATCACCGGCTTTGAGCATGGTCCCGCCGATCGCGACGGACCCTTTCGTGACCTGGACCCAACCGTGCCGCCCGGGCTCGAATTCATGTCGAAGCGTCTCACGGCCCGAGAGCCTACCCAGCGACAACGTCGCGTCCTGATGAATACGCGAGGTGTTTTCACGGCCGTCGGGCGAGACAACCAGTTTGAACCGGCCTTCCGCCTCGGCGAGGTCGAGCTTCCTTTCCTCGTACTCCGGCTCGTGGCCGGGGCGGTCGGGCAGGATCCAGATCTGGATCAGGTGGACCGGGTCCGTCTTCGACGGGTTCGCCTCGCCGTGCAAGATGCCCTTTCCCGCCGTCATCCGCTGGATCATCCCGGGCGTGATGGTGGAACCGCTCCCGAGGCTGTCTTGATGGTGCAAGGCGCCTTCCAGGACGATCGTGATGATCTCCATGTCGCGGTGCCCGTGTCGCCCGAACCCCGTGCCGGCAGCCACGATGTCCTCGTTCAGAACGCGGAGCGACCGGAAACCGTTGTGCTCAGGATCGTAGTAATCGCCGAACGAGAAGCTGTGATACGTGTCGAGCCAGCCGTGGTCGAGATGACCACGCTCTTCGGAACGTCGGATGCGGATCATGGAAACCTCCCTTTTGTTTGGTGAAACAATCATTGTTGCCACAAGTAATACGCGAAACAGTCAGGGTTGTTCGGTCGTTCGTGCTTTGACGAGCAATCGGTTGAGTTCGGCCGTTTCTTCGGGAGAGAGGTGGCCGAGCTGTCGCCGATGCAGATCATGGACCGGGCCTTCAAGCGATTCGAGGAGGGCGAGCCCCGTTTCGGTGATCGCGACCAGGACGACGCGACGGTCTTCCTCAATTCTCGCCCTGGCCACGAGGCCGAGCGCTTCGAGGCGATCGACCAAACGGGTCATGTCAGGGACGCGCGTGACCATCCTGGAGGCGACTTCGAGGCACGGCAGGGGTGCGCCTTCGCCTCGGAGAATTCGCAAGACGTTGTACAAGGGGGACGAGATCCCGTGTTCCTTGAACAGTCGGGCAAACCCGGCCTGAAGGATGTCGCCGGTTCGCATCAAATTGAGGGAGACCTCTTCCTCGGGGGCGTCAAACGGGCGCTGTTTTTTCAGGGCCGATTGCAAACCCATTTCGGGCGATCTCCGCTTTATCGTTCGATCGCGACATACGAATTGTACGGCACCACAATCATTGTGTCAACAATCAATCGGCCCGACTCAGGCGATCAGGGAGGATTTACGGGAACGATCGTCCGGAAAGTGTTGACGCGGGCATGAAGAGTGCGGCGTCGAAGGTTGTCCGGGGACGGAAGGATCGGCTAAAATGAGCTTTGTGTCGTGGGACGCGGTGAGAAGCGGAGACAGGGAGGGGGGCGTGTGAACGATCCGATCGCTCGCGGCCGTTGGACCTTGGCCGTGGTGGGACTGCTCTTCGTCTTGTTCGTGATCACATCCCCCAGTCCGACCCAAGCGCAAGCCCCTGAAGGGAGCGTTGCCGCGGCGGACGCACCCAAGGCCGAGGCGAATGCCAGTTTCCTGAAATGGATGTGGGACGCTTCGGGGATGATCGGCGTCGTGATTGCCGCGATGTCGTTTTACCTGATCGCCCTCGTTGTCTGGATGAGCTTCCAGTACCGGAAATCGATCCTCGTGCCCGAGAATCTGGTCCGCGAGGTCAGTGAATTACTCGCGCAGCGGCGGTTCGGCGAAGCCTATCAGCGGCTCGCCGGAGACACGTCTTTTCTGGCCAGAGTCCTCGCCGCGGGTGTCCGTAAGCTGCCAACCGGGCAGTCCGCCGCGCTCCGCGCGATGGAGATGGCCAATGACGACGCCACCATGGAGATGGAGCATCGCACAACGTATCTCGCCACCGTGGGAACGCTCGGCCCCATGATCGGGCTCGTGGGCACGGTGTACGGCATGATCCTGTCCTTCCGCGTGATCGCGACCGCCGGGGCGTCACCCCAGGCGAGCGACCTCGCCAAGGGCATCTCGACGGCACTCTTCGCGACCCTCGAAGGCATCGCCCTGTCGATCCCCGCCATCTTTTTCTACGCCGTCTTCCGGAACCGCATCTCCAGGCTCTCGCTCGAGGTGGCGATCGCCGCCGAGTCGCTCCTCGAACAATTTTCACCCGGCGTCCGGAGCACCCACCCGCTCGCGTCCGCCGCCATGAACCCCAGCCCCGTCAATCCCCCTCGCACGGCCCTTCCGCCGACGGAACGCGGGTTTGAGGGTTGACAGCGAATAGCCGATGACCGATGACCGATGACCGATGACCGATTGCCAAGGATTGACCGCCGTCCCGGAGTCTCTTTATGCGCTCGCGACAACGGAAGAGCCGCGGCGATTCCGGGACGTTCAACCTGAATCTGACTCCGCTTCTGGACGTCGTGCTTCAGCTCATCACGTTCTTCATGATGCTGATCCACTTCGGCACGAAGCTCGAAGGAGCGACGCAAGCCGTGCGGCTCCCCGTCGCGCCCGCGGCGCTTCCCGGGGCCGATATCGCGTTGGACCGCTTGACCGTGGCACTTGATAACCAGGGACGGCTGCTCGTCGAAGGGAAAACACTGGAAGGCTCGGCCGCCGCCCAGTGGTGGAACGACGAGGCCTCGCGGCGACGGAGCGGCCAGGAAACGCTCGGCGGGCCTGCCGAGGAACTTCCCACGGTCGTGATCCTCCGGGCCGACCGGTCGGTCTCCTATGGAGCCGTCCGCAAGACGCTGGCGGCCGCGCAGGAGCGGGGCTTCGCCCACTTCAGCCTCGTCGTCTTGCGGAGGGCCCAGCCGTGAGCGAGCCCCTTCGCGAGGCGGCCGACTTTGAAGGGGGCCTGGAACGCTTCGGCAACCGGGCGACCGTCGCCCCCCGCGCCGGCGGAGAACTCCCGCGGAGACGTCCGCGTCCCGGGCCTCCCGAGGAGGTCATGTTCCCGGTCACGCCGATGCTTGACATGGCGTTTCAGCTCCTGGCCTTTTTCGTGCTGACCTTTCAGGTGCCGACCGACGAGACCCATCTCGACCTCGACCTGCCGGTCACTCCCGCGTCGCTCCCGGGCGCTCCCCGCGGGGACGCGAGGACGGGGCCGCCGTTGAAGTCGGAATCGGACCTCGAAAATGACCTCTGGGTACGCGTTGAGGCCGACGACCTCGGCGACTTGAAGTCGCTCCGACTGGGCGAATCCACACTCCCTGACGTGAACGCGTTGGGGGATCGACTGAAGCGCTATGTGGTTCTGATGGAAAACCGACCCTTGCGGGTCCGGATCGTCGCCGACGACCCGCTCCGTTACGAGGAAGTGGCGCGGGTGATGGCCGCGTGTTCGAGTGCGGGGGTCGCCACGATCCGCCTGACCGGCCCGTCGGACTCCCCTGCCCCGACGGCGTCGGGAGCGACCCCGTGACGGGGCGTCCGGCAAGCGCTCACAACCGGGTCTTGTCGAAGGTATGGGCGATTTTTCTTTCCCCCCCTCGCGAACGGTGGGCTAGGGGGGGTGGGGAAGCATGCCTCACAAGTCAAACCACAGCCACCCGGCCCGTGTGCTCAACGAAGATATGTTGTGATGACCTTCGAGAAACCGGTGTCGCAGGGACCATCCCCCCTAACCCCCCCTTCGCAAGGGGGGGAAAAAGAACGCTTGCCTGCGTCCTGATCTGGACGGTCGTGGGGGGATTATCGGAAGCCCATCGGGCAACTGCCGACGAACCGCAAGGCCTTGCTCTCGCGGACCTCGCCGCATATCGCTCGGCGCTCGACGGCAAACCCGCGGGCGAAGCGGTCCCTGTCACGTTCCGACAGATCTGGGAACATCCCGAAGCCTACAAGAACAAACGCGTCCGGGTCGAAGGCCGGGTGATGAGGCGGTTTCAGCAAGCGGCCTACGGCACGTTTCCGCCCCTGGTCGAGTCCTGGGCCGTCACACCTTCGGGAGACCCGTTCTGCCTCGTTTATCCCGTTCCGAGTCCCGATGAGTCGAAAGCCGTGCCGGGAGCCGTGATCCGGTTCGAGGGAGTCTTCCTCAAAGCGCTGGAATACCAAGGGGGCGACACGAAGCGACTCGCCCCGCTGATCGTCGGGGACCGTTCCCCCCTGGTCACCGCCGCCGCGAAGGCTCCCGTTGCCGCCTCGCCCGATAGCACCTGGAAAGTGGATTGGGCGCTCGGACTCGGGGCCGCCGCACTTGTCGCGCTGGCCCTGGCACGTCAGCACCTTCGCGCCCCTTCGCGAAACTCGTTCCGGAGAAATCGCGACCTTGATCCACCACCCGAGTTCGTGGATTCCGCGTAGTATAGGGTGAGCAAGGTCCATCGGCCTCGGATTTCGTTCGACCACTCTTCGGGGTCCATTTTCATGTCGACGCCGATCCTCAATGAACTGAAGTCGCGAGTCGGTCACACGCCGATGACGGACCCGCGATCGCTCGGCGGGTCGTTGTTGTTTCACGGAGTGCTCATCGCAATCCTCTCGCTCTTCGCGCTCGGGGCGGCGTTGCGGCAGACGCCCGAGGGCCCCAAAGCGATCCGCGGGGAACTCGGACCGATCGACAACCGCGCGAACCAGGAAGACACCTCGGGGGGCGGCAGCCCCGGGGAAATGAACGCCGAGCGGGTGGCGGCGGCCGTCGCAAGCCTCGCGCCCCCCTCGCCGTCGCCGACTTCGCCGGAGTCGCCGCCGACCCGCGACCCCGCCGCCGACGCGCTCCTGTCGGAAATCATCCCCACGATGGCGAACCCTGCGCCCTCGAATCGACAGTCACTTCCCGGCCCGCAAACGTCTTCCATGGCGGTCGTCGCCGGGCCTTCGCCCACGGGCGGGGGGGGTGGCGGCTCCGGCGGTGGCGTCGGAGGCGGGATCGGCCGAGGGGTCGGACCCGGGACCGAATTCTTCGGGGCCCGCGACCACGCCGCGTCGTTCGCCTATGTCATCGACTGCTCAGGAAGCATGGCCACGCGGGGTTCTCTCGACATCGCCAAGCGGGAACTGATCGTCAGCCTCAATCAGCTCGCCCCCGACGCGCAATTCACCGCGATCTTCTATAACCTCCATGCGACGATTCTCACCGACCCCTTGGGCCGTCGCGGAATGATGAACGCGACGGTCTCGAACAAAGGGCGGGTGGGGATCCAACTGGCACAGGTCGTCCCCGACGGCGGCACCGACCACATGCTCGCCCTTCGCACTGCGCTCGAGTTGAAGCCCGAAGTGATGTTCTTCCTCACCGACGCCGATCTCATGAGCCAGTCCGACGTCACGAGCATCCTGAAAGACGCCGGCGCCACGCGAATCCAGGCGGTCGAGTTCGGCAGGGGCATGGAACTTGTGGGAGAGAACCCCCTCCGCCGCCTCTCCACGGCCACCGGCGGGACGTACCGCTATATCGATGTGACGCGATTTCCCAAAACGCGTTGATGATTTGATAAATGACGGATGACGGATGACGGATGGCCCTTGGGCATCCGTCATCCGCCATTTGCCATTCACGATCCGCCACCTCCCCTCCCGCTTGCGATGGCACGCCGTCGCGTTTACTTTAGAGCGAATTCGATCACGCTCAAGGTTCGCTCTTTGCCGCGCAAAGAGCTGAGGAACGCCGAAGATGGAGAATCCCCCCCCCTCCAGACCTGGCGATGACGCGCGTCTTGCCGGCGTTTGGGACCAGTTTTACGCCTACTGCTTCACGATCATCAACCAGTGCCCGGGCGTCCGAAAACTCGCGGCGGTCGACCGGGAAGATTGCGTTCAGGACGTGATGCTGGAGCTCGTCCGCCGGTTCGGCGTGCGGAGGCCCGAAGAATTCCGCAATGAGCTCGACGGATGGATCCGCGTCCTCTCGCGAAATAAGGCCGCCGATATTGTCAGAAAACGCTACCGGAAGCCCGAAGTGGGCTTCGCCGACGGCTCCGGCGAGACTGTGCTCGACTCCGGGCTCAAGCGCGAGATCGCTGAGGTCGTCGAGGGCGAATACATCTCACTGGTCTGGGAAGCGCTCTTAAGACTCGACGCCCAGGTGCCCGTCACCAGTTACCTGATCTTCTACTTGCGAACCCTTGAAGGGTGGGACATTCCGGAGATCGCCTCCCTCTTCCAGATCTCCGCCGAACAGGCCCGCGCCCGTTGCCACCGCGTCAAGAAGAAATTCGGCACAATCCTCAAGACGCGCGGGGTTGACCGGGTTTCGTGACGAGTCGAGACTGATCGAGGTTAAACGTCCGGGTGCCATGCTTACACATCGAAAGCATGGCACCCGGACGTTTGTTTGAAGGGTGCGTCATGGTTCCCTCGCGACCCCTCGAGCCTGCTCTCGAAAACGATCCGAACGTCCTGAATAGGCCTTGTTTCGCCAGAATAAACGACACGGAAGGTCACTGATGTTGATTATTATGACCACAAGTTGAGTCGA